>JBEBRE010000208.1:0-3124 GCA_040394995.1 Sphingobacterium wenxiniae | reverse complement strand
TTTTTAAAAAAAATAAACGAAACGTTGCATGCGATGTAAAGCATTGGTCATATGGCTTCTGGTCTTATCTTCCTGCTCAGGTAGCAAGCTTTTGAACCGATACCCCGATCTGTCCGATTACCGATCGGATACATTGCGGTTGATCATAGATAAGGATTCACTAAAAGCATTGGCAAGCGATTATCTTGTCCAAACACCCTCCGGCAATTGGGAATTGTATGTTTCGGGCGATGCATTCGAGCTGGGCGCAAAAACCGGGTTACTATCACAGGACTTATATACGCAACAGCAGGAAATATTTGTCAACAGACTCTTTGAATTTGTTCCCTCACGTTTCAAGCAACGTTTTGTCATGCGGTTTATGGGTTGGTATAATCGGCAATTGGAAAACTATATTCCCGAAGAATACCTGTTGGAGATTTATGCTTTGTCCAATTTTCTCCAAGACGATTTTGACTATTTGGGCAACAATTATCAGCGAACGCTTTGGATGCATGCTGCGCACGATTTGGGCCATGCGCTCCAAGATTTGGCTATTGTCGGTTGCTCCTCTTTCGCGGTGTGGGATGAAAAATCCAAAGATGGGAAGCTATTGATCGGACGCAATTTTGATTTTTACCTCAATGAAGAATTTGCACAAAACAAAATGGTCTATTTTGTTCATCCTGAAGCCGGAATTCCCTATATGTCGGTTTCTTGGCCAGGCATGGTGGGTGTTCTGTCAGGGATGAACAGAGAGGGGCTCACCGTCACGATGAACGCTGGTAAGTCAACGGTTCCCTTATCTGCTAAAACACCTATCTCCATCGTGGCGAGAGAGATATTGCAACATGCTTCTACACTTGATGAAGCTATCGCTATTGCCAAAAGCAAAAAAGTGTTTGTCTCGGAATCGTTATTGATCGGTAGCGCAAAGGATAAGAAAGCCATCCTTGTCGAGATTTCTCCTAAGCGGATTGATTTTTATGAACCCAATGAAAGCCCACTTATTTGTACCAACCACTTTCAAAGCAATTCATACGTGAAGGATAAAAGGAATGTGAAGCATATACAGGAGAGCCATTCGGCCTATCGGTATCAACGGTTAGATGAGCTTTTGAGCCGTAAGGACCAATTGGGACCAGAAGATGCCGTTTCTCTCCTCCGAAACCGCGAGGGGCTACACGATGCGCCGATCGGTTTGGGAAACGACAAGAGCCTAAATCACTTATTGGCCCATCATGGTATTGTTTTTCAACCTGAAGACAAACTTGTTTTTGTTTCCAACAACCCGGGACAGATGGGGCATTTTACGGCATATGATTTGGATGAAGTGTTTTCAGGAGACTGGTCGGAGAAGAAGTCGTATGGTATCGATTCGTTAATGATTTCTGCTGATCCTTTCATTATGACAGACGCTTATCGCAACTTTCGAACATTTAAAATACAGACAGAACGTTATCTCACAGGCTTAAAAGAGCGTAATATCTATAGTACCAAGGAGGAATTGACCGCGTATGTGCAACTGAACCCCGAGCTGTGGCTGGGGCATTACATAGCCGGAAGAATTTTTTATAAACAAAAGAAGTATGGCGATGCTTTGGAATGCTTTCGTTTGGCACAGACGAAGGTTGTCCCCACGCATCATGCCCAATTAGATATCGATAAACACTTAAAAAAGGCAACAAAGAAATGGAAGAACAGATAGCTATGGAGAGGAGATCTCCGGAAGAAATTAAAGCTTTCCAAGAACAGCTTTTGAAAAAGCAATTAGCGTATTTGCAAGAATGTTCTCCGTATTACAAACGTCTGTTTGCAACGCATAATATTGATATCTCCGAAATAAAAACCATTGCAGACCTTGTAAACATTCCCACAACAAGTAAAGACGACATACAGCAACATAACGATGATTTTTTCTGTGTGGATAAAACAGATATTATCGACTATTGTGCCACTTCGGGCACTCTGGGAAACCCCGTCACCTTTGGGTTGACCGACAGCGATTTGGAGCGATTGGCTTATAACGAGTTACGCTCTTTTCAGTGCATAGGCGTCCAAAAAGGTGATTTGGTGCAATTGATGACCACGATGGATCGGCGGTTTATGGCCGGCTTGGCATATTTTCTTGGTTTGCGAAAGTTAGGTGCAGGGATACTCCGGGTCGGTTCGGGTATTCCGCAGATGCAGTGGGATGCTATTTTGCAATATAAGCCTCGATTTCTAATCGCTGTGCCATCTTTTTTGCTGAAGATGATCGAATATGCCGAGCAACACCAGATCGATTATCGGCAAAGCCGTGTGGAAGCTGTAATGTGTATTGGTGAATCTTTGCGTGACCAGCACTTCCATGATTCCCTTTTAACGCAACGCATTCTGTCAAAATGGCCTTTGAAGCTTTATTCTACCTATGCGTCTACGGAAATGGGCGCGGCATTTACTGAGTGCAATGCTTTTCAGGGCGGACATGTGCATGAAGACCTGATTATTACAGAAGTATTGGACGAAGCCGGTCATCCGGTACCGGATGGGGGGCGGGGAGAGTTGGTGGTCACGACGTTGGGAGTGGAAGGTGTACCACTCTTGCGTTTCAAAACCGGCGATATTGTGCGCAGGTATATGGCTCCTTGTAGCTGTGGTCGGAATACCTATAGAATAGGTCCGGTAGAGGGACGGAAACAGCAGATGGTCAAATACAAGGGCACAACGCTTTATCCACCGGCTATGCATGATCTGTTGGCCGGCTATGCACAAATTGAACATCATGTAATTGAGATTTCGCACAACGATATCGGAACCGACGAAATTGTTATTTACATTGCTTCGAACGACCGATCCGAGGAATTTTTAATGGATATAAAAGATCGTTTTCGAGCCAAATTGCGCGTTGCACCCAAGGTAGAATGGCGGGATTCGGAAGAATTGCAAAAGGTTATTTTTAATCCCCTGAGCCGTAAGCCAATTACCTTTATCGATAAACGAAAGAATAGGTTATAAAGGTATCAGGTCAAAAGGTCCAACATCACAAAAATATCCCTTTTAGCGTAGCGTTTGTATTTGCAGAATTGCCGGGGAACATTATCCCTCTCCGAGGCAGGGCTGTTGTGTTCTATGTTATGCATTCCGATTTTCATCGGAACAGGCT
>JBEBRE010000207.1:0-3130 GCA_040394995.1 Sphingobacterium wenxiniae | reverse complement strand
TTGTATAAGTTAAAATATACGATGTGTTATTTGCACCACCGCTTAACGATATGGAATTATTCCACATCACCCCGGTTTGATAAAACTGTTCTCTTGGATCGATAAGTTTTGGCATACCTATCGCGTCAATAACCGCTTGGCTTACTGAATCCTTATGAGGGCCCCATACTGCACTTGTCTGAGGATTTGCACCAGCTTGCTCAGCGTAGCCTCCATAATTTAGAGGTAAACCATTACGATACAAACCGTTCAACCCTTGTAAATAGGTAGTTTGGTAACCATCAGTGAACGCATCATCAAGTGTCACGTTTGAAGATAGAGTAATACGAGGTAATTTTCTATTGGCATCAGCAAAGCCTTTTTTTGTTGTAATCATGATGACTCCATTCGCTCCCCTAGACCCATACAATGCACTTGCAGCAGCTCCTTTAAGCACTGATATATTTTCAATAATGTTAGGATCCAAATCCATAGCCCTGTTACCGTTTGTACCCGTAAACAGCGAGCTTACAGAATTATCACCCTGATTAGTCGCGTTGTCCATTGGTATCCCGTCTATTACAAATAAAGGCTCGTTACTACCTGTAAGCGAGCTGTTACCCCTAATAGTAATGGATGCGGATGACCCGGCCTGACCACCGGAACTATTGATTTGGACACCGGCAACCTTACCTGCCAATGCATTTACAAGGTTAGGTTCGCGAGAAGTAAGAATATCATCTGCTTTCACATCTTGCACAGAATATCCTACCGCTTTCTTCTCTTTCCTCACACCTAGGGCCGTAACAACTATCTCGTCCAACGCAGTTGCATCTGTCTCCAAAGCTACATTAATCACTGACCGATTGCCTACAGCAATCCGCTGGCTTGCAAAACCAATGTACGTAAAAACAAGCGTTCCGTCTCCAGCCACATTAATGCTGTAGTTACCTGACCCGTCCGTTTGGGTGGCCGAAGTACTACCGGCCACAGTGATCGAAACCCCGCTAAGCGGCGTTCCATCAGCAGCTGATGTGACTCTCCCACTCACCTGCCGGCTTTGTGCAAACGATTGCCCAATGAGGCACGTCAGCACAAAAAGAATACTGAGTAATTTTTGTTTCATGTGTTTGTTGTTTAGTTAATAAAAATCTTGTATTTTGTGTAATCTATCTTTTAATATGGGTAGATACAAAGGGAATGGCAGACGGACGTTTCATACGCGGTCACCGTTTCCCAAAAAGGCAGCATCATCCGCTACCCAATGCCAATTTTACCTTGTCATCCAGTTCAACATATTCTTTTTTCAGCATGTCGGCAACTTCTGCTTTCCTCGTGCCATTGATGCATTCCCGTATATAATTCTTACTATATCCATATTTTTTATGGAGACGGTCAATTACTAAGGTATTGTATGAGGTTCTTTTTTTAGTATTTTTGTCCATTGCGCTAAGTGTAACGTAACTAACAACTGGTTCATGTCGAAGAATGAATCAGACAACCGGACAGATATATATATCAAAATTGATATAATCCAAAAGGAAATTAGAAATAATGATAGATTTTTTCGACAGATTGGATAAATATATGTCTTTCAAGGGATTGAACGACAATAAATTAACGATTGAAACGGGAATATCTAATGGAATTATCGGGAAGGCCCGGAAGAGAGGGGCAATGTCACAAGACAATATATCAAAAATACTATATACCTATAGGGACTTGGACGCCAACTGGCTTTTCACGGGAGAAGGCCATATGTTGAAACAGTCATCAGGTATCAATTTAACGGAACAGGACCCCTTTCGTTACAAAGAGCTGGCAGAAGCTCGAAAAGAAATCATTCAACTCATGAATGAAAAAATAACCCAATTAGAAGAAAACATCAAATCTTTACAACGGCAACTGAAAGGTAAAAGCATGGAATAAATCCCGGTAGAAGCAAAGAGCAAGAAACAAAAACAGTCTTTATTCTTTGCTCTTTGTTCCTTACTCCTTTCTTATCCCCCAAATTCCATCAGATAAGCCTTCAAAAATTCGTCCAGCTCACCATCAAGGACAGCTTGCGTATTCGATGTCTCCACATTTGTGCGAAGGTCTTTGACCAGTTTGTAAGGATGCAACACATAATTCCGGATTTGCGATCCCCACTCGATTTTCTTCTTAGAGCCCTCGATAGCCGCAGTAGCTTCTTGTCGCTTGCGCATCTCCATTTCATACAACTGCGACTTCAATAAACGCAAAGCATTTTCCTTATTCTGAAGTTGCGAACGCGATTCCTGGTTTTTGATGATGATACCGGTAGGCTTGTGATGCAGGCGTACTGCCGTTTCCACTTTATTGACATTCTGCCCACCTGCACCTCCCGAACGGAATGTATCCCATTCGATTTCGGAATCTTTCACATCGATTTCAATATTGTCGTCCACTAAGGGGTAAACATATACTGACGCAAAGGAAGTATGGCGCTTGGCATTAGAATCGAATGGTGAAATGCGCACTAAACGATGCACACCGTTTTCTCCTTTTAGGTAACCATAGGCGAATTCACCCGAAAACTGCAAAGTTACCGTCTTGATGCCGGCCACATCGCCCTCTTGATAATCTTGCTCGATCACTTTACAACCATGCTTTTCACCCCACATGATGTACATTCGCATCAACATCGAGGCCCAATCGCAGGATTCTGTACCACCGGCGCCGGCGGTAATCTGCAGAATAGCATCCAACTGGTCTTCGGCAGCGCTCAGCATATTCTTAAATTCCAATTCCTCGATTTGGTTTAACGCTATCTGGTACTGTTCATCAAGTTCCTTCTCTGTGGCATCTCCACTTTGAAAAAATTCATACAAGACAAATGTATCATCCACTGCGCTATCTACCTTATCAAATTGATCTGTCCACACTTTTTTGTTTTTAATGGACAGCAGGACTTTCTCCGCTTCTTTGGGTGCATCCCAAAAATCCGGTTTTAACGTAATTTCCGTCTCTTCATCTATCGCCTGTTTTTTCGCGTCGATGTCAAAGGTGCCTCCTCAGGGAAGCTACTCTATCCCTCAAGTCTTGAATTTGTTCTTTGGTCATCCCCAAAAGTAGGAAGTAAAAAGGAAAAAAGGCAGTTTTTCTGTAAAACTTTCAAATAAATAAAGCC
>JBEBRE010000206.1:0-3160 GCA_040394995.1 Sphingobacterium wenxiniae | reverse complement strand
TTTTTTTATAAAAAATTTTGATATCATCAATATTACATTTACCTTTGGATTGTAATATCTGAAACATGACAAAAAACACAACATATTTCTATTTTGAATTCTTTTATTTTAAGGATAAAAGCCGGGATGAATATGTTTGCACAAAATAAGCAAAAAAAGTCCCGGAATACCTTCGGGACTTTTTTTTGTACAAAGAGGACTACTGAAAGACCAAATGAAAACAAAAATAGCTATACAAGGCGTCAAAGCTTCCTTTCACGAAGAAGCTGCGTTAAAATATTTCGGCGAAGATATCGAGACAATCGAATGTGAGTCTTTTAAAAAAACCTGCGAAATGCTAAAGCATGGTAAGGCTGATTACGTGGTGATGGCCATCGAAAATTCGATTGCAGGAAGCATCTTGCCTAACTATAATCTTCTTCGCGATTACCGGTTCCACATCGTCGGTGAAGTGCATTTAAACATACAACAGAATCTATTGGCATTGCCGGGCGTGAAACTTTCCGATATCAAATTCGTGGAATCCCACCCTATTGCTATCCGTCAATGTGACGAGTTTTTAAGCGAACATCCCGAATGGACCATCAAAGAAGGAATGGATACAGCCGCTTGCGCGAAGGGAATCGTTGAGAACAAATTGAAAAACACGGCCGCCATTGCAAGCACCTTAGCAGCCGAGATATACGGAATGGAAATCTTGGAAAAACGTATCGAATCCAATAAAAAGAATGCTACTCGCTTTCTGATTTTAGGCAATCAGGTCATGGAGCAAAAAAATGCCAATAAAGCGTCCTTATCCTTTCAAACCGGAAATGCTGTGGGCGCTTTGGCCAATGTTTTACAGTGTTTTGCAGAGCAAAATGTCAATTTGAGCAAAATACAGTCCATGCCCGTTGTAGGAAAACGAAACGAATATGATTTCTATGTAGACGTAGAATGGAAAAAGCAAGGCGATTACGATGCCGCTATTCGCAAAGTATTGAAACACACTATCAATTTCACCATCATGGGTGAATACGTAAAAAACGAAAAAGTATAAGACAGGGAATAAAGATAAAAGATAAAAGATAAAAGAACAAAGAACAAGGACATTTTCAAATTCCACCATTCCCAAATTTTCAAACTTTCAAATTATTTAAAAATGAAACATACATTAGACATCGTCCCTTTAAAATCTTGGATAGATACAGGCGATAAACCTTTAATTATTGCCGGCCCTTGCAGTGCCGAAACGGAAGAACAATTGGTTTCCACAGCACATTTATTAGCCAATACAGGCAAAGTAAACGTATTGCGGGCCGGTATTTGGAAGCCTCGCACCCGTCCGGGGGAATTTGAAGGCATCGGGAGCATCGGCTTACAATGGCTGAAAAGAGCTAAAGAGGAAACCGGATTGTTAACTGCTACCGAAGTGGCTACGGCAAAACACGTAGAAGAAGCTTTAGCCGCAGGTGTTGACATCCTTTGGGTCGGTGCGCGCTCTACAGCAAACCCTTTTACCGTACAGGAAATCGCCGATGCTCTTGTAGGTGTAGACATTCCTGTATTGGTGAAAAATCCGGTAAATCCTGATCTTTCGTTATGGATTGGTGCCCTGGAACGCATCAACGGAGCCGGCATCAAGAAACTTGGCGCCATCCACCGTGGTTTTTCTTCGTTCGAGAAAACAGCCTTCCGCAACGAACCTATGTGGGACCTGGCCATTCAATTGAAATCGGCCTGTCCGGAATTACCTATCATCAATGACCCAAGCCATATTTGTGGTAACCGCGAGTTAATCCCGTACATTACGCAAAAGGCGCTGGACATGGACATGCAAGGACTTATCATCGAATCGCACATCGACCCGTCTGTCGCTTGGACAGATGCTAAACAACAAGTAACACCTGCGGCGTTAGCTGATCTATTGGACCATGTGGCTATCCGTCACCCAGAATCGGACAATCCGGCATTCGAAGATAAATTAGCCGAACTGCGCAAGCAAATCGACAAACTAGACGATGCCATCCTTAAGCAGATTGGCGACCGTATGAAGATTGCTGAGAAAATAGGCGAATACAAGCGTGACAACAATGTCACTATCTTACAGGTAAATCGTTGGGACGAAATCGTCGAAAAACGCTTACAGTTGGCAAAAGCTTTATCGCTGGGCGAAGATTTCGCTACCAAATACCTGGAATTGCTACACCATGAATCTATTCGCAAGCAAAACGAAGTGATGAATGCTAAACCTGTTGCGGAGGCCTAATGAATTCAGCAAGCATTACGCTAACGCATCCTTCAAAAAATATAAGTGGCACGGTACAGCTCACGGGTTCTAAATCCGAGAGCAACCGTGCACTTATTATACAAGCTCTGAGCAATGGAACGGTTCAAGTGGAGAACCTGTCGGAAGCGGCCGATACGGTCATCATGGAAGCAGCCTTGTCAAAAGCCAAAAATGCAACAGACGGACCTGTCACCATCGATATCGGACCTGCCGGAACAGCTATGCGTTTTCTCACCTCCTATCTCAATTTAATAGCGGGCAACTTTCTCTTGACAGGGACCGAGCGCATGCAACAACGGCCGATAGGCATCTTGGCCGACGCTTTAAAAAGTTTGGGGGCAGTTATCCACTTCGAAAAGAAAGCCGGATATCCACCTCTACACATCGAAGGCCCTATGATGCAACGTACTGATACGGTTTCCATCAAAGGAGATGTAAGCAGTCAATACATTTCTTCGTTGCTACTTGTCGCCTCCTCGTTGGAGAAAGGACTGAAGATACATATAGAAGGCGAACTCACATCACGTCCTTATGTCACCATGACTTTGGATATGCTGCAAGAAGCCGGTATTGCACACACATGGCAAGTTGACTCCATTCATATTGCTCCTCAACAGTTCCAACCGACGACCATTTATGTAGAGCCGGATTGGAGTGCCGCTTCATATTGGTATGCTATCGTTGCCCTATCGGATAACGGGAAGATCATCTTACCCGGGTTGAAGAAGCACAGCCTGCAAGGCGATATTGCCATTGTGGACATTATGCAACATTTTGGCGTGACCAGCTCTTTTGAACATGACGGTTTGCATCTTACAAAAACCAATGTCGTTTCCGAAAAAACATTTTTTGACTTTAAAGAATGCCCGGATTTGGCACAAACCATCGTGG
>JBEBRE010000205.1:0-3178 GCA_040394995.1 Sphingobacterium wenxiniae | reverse complement strand
AGGAAATAATACATACTGCGCCGTAGGTGCAGGACATATCTGCCTGCAGTAGGCAGAGAACGCAACAGCCCCTTCCATAGCCGGGATGACAGAAGAAATCTTAGAGTGCTTTTTAAGCAATTTCCAATTGCATCATCAGTGTTTAATTTCGTATTATTGTAAAATTATTTGTTATGAAATCTCAACTATTACTTTTAACCCTTTTTCTGGCACTGACAACAGCCTCTTTCGCCCAGTCCCTGCAAGATGTGGTGTATTTGAAAAATGGCTCCGTCATAAGAGGGATTATTATTGAGCAAATTCCCAACCAAAGCTTAAAAATCCAAACCAAGGACAAGAGCCTATTTGTTTATTCCTTTGACGAAATCGAATCCATTAAAAAAGAGGATGCGACCAAAGCGCAAAAAAAGGAAATGGCAACAAATGAACCTGAAATGGGAAACGGTCTGAAAACAGGCGTAAACTTTGAACCGGGACTGATCATCGCGCCTGTTGTGGAAGAATCAGACAATGGCAAGAAATATATCTTGACCAATGTACAAGTCACTGCCAATTGCCAGCTTAACCCCTACATTGCTTTGGGAATAGGTGCTGCCGTGCGGTCCTATAGTTTTGAGGATACCTACTTGCCGTTATACGGGCAGTTTAGGGCAAACTTCAAAAACAGGCCGGTAAGCCCCTATATCGAAACAGCCTTAGGCTATGGCTTTTACACAGGCGAAGGTTACAATGGCGGTGCCATGTTCAACCTTTCCTTTGGATTCGCAAAAAAGATGAGCAAGGGTCAAATTCGATTCGGATTGGTTATCGATGCTTTTGACCGAAAATCTGCTGATCGCGCGCCAGAATATGATGAGTTTGGAAATTATTATGGTTATTCTGATCGATTAGGTGCAGCTTCTTTTGGTCTTAAATTAGGGTTTACGTTCTGATTAGGCCAATAGTCAAATAAATTCCATCAAACCACACAAAATGCTCCTTTCAGCTTAAACCGAAGGGAGCATTTTGTATACAGCTATGTCGCTATCCAAGTGCCTGCTTCAGGTCTTCTATGAGGTCGGCCACATCTTCTATACCTACCGAAAGACGCAGTAAATTATCCACTACCCCTATTCTCTCCCGGGCTTCTTTGGATAGGGATCCGTGCGACATGGTTGCCGAATGGTTGACCAAAGACTCCACGCCACCCAATGAATCAGCCAAGGTGAACAGCTTAAACCTGGAAGCGACGCGGAACGTTTCTTCCAAGCCAGCGTCTTTCAGTACAATGCTTACCACGCCTCCAAAATCGCGCATCTGTTTCTTGGCAATCTCATGCCCGGGGTGGCTTTCAAAACCCGGCCAGTAAATGGTTTCCACTTTGGGGTGGTCTTTTAAAAATGCCGCAATCTCCCGGGTATTTTCGCAATGCGCTTTCATGCGCACCGGCAATGTCTTCAAGCCGCGCAAGACCAGGAAAGCATCCTGAGGCCCCGGAGTACCGCCCACTGTATTGTAATAAAACCACAATTGCTTATACAGCTCTTCATCATTTACAATCAGTGCGCCCATCACCACATCCGAATGGCCATTGAGGTATTTTGTGGCCGAATGCATCACAATGTCTGCTCCCAGATCCAACGGGTTTTGCAAATAGGGGGAGGCAAAAGTATTATCCACGGCAAACAAAACCCTTTGCTCTTTCGCCACTTTTCCAATACCCTCAATGTCTACCAGCTTCAACGTGGGGTTAGTGGGTGTTTCTATCCAAATAAGTTTGGTTTTATCGGTAACGGCCTGCTTCACCGCTACGGGGTCCAATGCGCTGACAAATTTGAAGTGTATGCCATAATGTGCATATACGTTCATGAATATACGGTATGAGCCTCCATACAGATCATCGCCCGTAATCACCTCATCTCCGGGTTTCAATAAACGCAAAACAGCATCGGTAGCGGCCATGCCACTGGAAAAGGCCAGACCAAATCGGCCATTTTCCAATGCCGCCAAACAGTCTTCCAAAGCCTTGCGCGTCGGATTGTTCCCACGGGAATAGGCATAGCCCTTGTGTTCGCCGGGGCTTGTTTGCTTGTATGTCGAGGTTTGGTAAATGGGTGTCATGACTGCTCCTGTAGCAGGGTCAGCCTTTTGACCGGCATGTATTGCTTTTGTGGCAAATTTATATTTCATCATCTTGAACGTAAATTTAAAAAAGAGATTGTCAAATCAGCACTCCTTATACAATCGAAAAGTGAACTGTATGATGTTACCTTCCATAAAGATAAGCATTTGCCGGTTATCATCAAGATGCACCGTCTCTTTCATCAGGGCCAGCGCATTTAATTTAACCAGAGCTCGGGATAACAACTCATGTCGCCGCTATCATCGCCTTCGGCGAGACACTGCGCGGCTTTTTTAACGAAAACACAAATTTTCTATCCTCATTTCGGTCCTACGGACTCAGAAATAACCACGCCGTGCCTCGCCACAGGCGATGGTAGTGGTTTGATGATTATCGTTTAAGCGGGGCAATTACGCCATGATCCCCCCCATCAGGGTGACATATCTCGTCAAACGAATGCTTATCCCGAGTTCACGTTAATTCTAAAAGCTCTCATAAGGCTAAACGCGTTGTACGACAGGCCACCTTGATGGGACAAAGGCTTTTGGTCCTTTTGGCCCTCAAAATTGCGAAGCAATCATCCCTTCCATTGAAAATAAACACTCATGGATAACTGACGGACCCTGTCGCGGCTAGCGACGGCGACGGAAGGGATTATATCGATAGTACAGCCAACCGATTCCGATCAGGCTTCCCGCCAACAGCAGGGCTATTGCCCATAAAGGGATAGCAGTCCTTTTCTTTTCCCAACTGTTCCGTTGACCTTCACGATCATGTTGGAATTGTGCATACCGGCTTTCCGTGCTGCTGATCGCCGCTGTTTTTGATTGCCCGTTTTCCGTGACCCACAGATAGCCTGAATGTGCCAAAAGGCCGCTATCTTGGTGATACGAAAAGTCTTTGTCTGTCCAGAAATGCCATATACGGTTACTGCTGTCATGGCTATATGAACGGTATCCCTGCCGGAAATCCAATTGCTCTTGATAAGCAGTTTGTCTGTTGCTTTCCATACGTGCGCTGTTGCGATAGGATCGGCAAGCACTGCCCGATAGCAGGATAAAGATAGATAGAGGTATG
>JBEBRE010000204.1:0-3184 GCA_040394995.1 Sphingobacterium wenxiniae | reverse complement strand
GGCCCTACGCTTTTATATGGAGACAAAGATGTGATTACAACAGCTGGAGCCGCGGCACAACTCAAATTTGACGTGCGGGTCTATAAAGGTGTGTTAGTTGGCTTGGAAGGACAGATAGGTTCGCTTGACGAATTGAGAAGTGCAAACGATGAACGATTTGTTCGGAACGCTTATCGGATGGGTGCATTAAATGTGACAGCCTATCCTATGCATTTTTTTACCGAAATCCCCCGTCATTATTCCCCGACTTTTGGCGAAAAACTACTGCATGGTTTGTATATTGGTGTGGGTGTGGGAGGTACGTTAAACCGATATCGCGATATTGACTATGGTTCATTTTTGGCCTCAGACTCTTCTCAATATTTGTCCGGAGATCGAAACAAGAGCCTATTGTTACCAACGACGAATTTAGGTATCTCGGTTCCGTTGACCGATGCCTACAGCGGATTTAAAAAAGGATATTGGAGTGCTGTTTTAAACGGTCAATTTTCTTTTAGCCGAGATGAGGATTTAGACGGTTTCCACCCGATTTCGGAGGATAGCAATAAAAGGAATGACATGTACTCTTTCCTTTCATTTGGTATTCGCTATTCGTTTTAAAATCCGTTTAGCTCTGCTGGCCAATGCTGGAGTAGGTGTTTTGAGCAAATAATGTATTTGAGCGACAAGTTCATCCTTGATCCAGGGGTTCTTGTCGCTTAACTGGTTTAGGATATCCAAGCAATTGACGATAACAGCTACCGGACATTTGTCATCAATCAACCAGCTGAATACTTGCTCAATAATAATTTCCTCCTGTTGTGGATTATTTTCAATGGGCGATTTTTTGCCTGTACTGAGCATGAGTATCTTGGTAAAGCTCCGCAGGCAACTCCAGTTTTTTTGCTCGGGAAGTCGTTCGACCAGTTCGGAATATATAAGGGAAAGCCATTTTGGTTCTTTGAGCGTGATGTGTTCCAATAGCCAAGCTGCCCGAAAAGCGACTTGCCGATCTTGATAAAAGGAGTAAGTGAACAGGTCTTCCACATCAAGGTGGTATTTCTTCGCTAATTCCAAGCTAAAGGATTCTATCGGATAGCTCCTGATACCATTCTTCAAAAAATCAGTTTGGATTTTACGTTGCTTCTCCATAAAACTTCGGGTTAAAATTCACTAAAAACAGCTGTTGGGTGGCTCGGGTGACAGCAGTGTACAGCCAACGTAGAAATTCGGTGTTGAGCATATCGTCGTTTAAGTATCCTTGATCCACAAAAACACAAGGCCATTGTCCACCTTGTGCCTTGTGGCAGGTAATGGCATAGGCAAATTTGATCTGTAGCGCATTGTAGTATGGATCTTTTTTAATAGCTTCCAATCTGTCCTTTTTAGCAGGGATGTCTGCATAATCCAAGGCAATGGATGCATACAGCTTCTGCTGTTGCTCATAGGGAAGATTCGGCGCGTCTACATACAGGCTGTCCAATAGCACCCGGCACATAATTGGGTCAAGCTCATCATCATCTACAAATTCTAAGGCCAGATCAGCAAAGCGAAAGTCATGTTGCTCATGTACATTGGTCACTTTTCTAACCTTAGCCAAATCGCCATTGGCAATGAATCCAGTGTTTTTTTCATCATGCTGCTGTAACCAGTAATAATTATTGCGTACTACCATAATCAAATCGCCGCCTGTTATTTCTTCTTCCCTGAATAGAATCTGATGACGAATGTGCTTGTTGTACAAATTTGCCGATCGGTTGGAACGGCAAATGACAATGCTGTTCTCCATGCCAAAAAGGTCATAGCTGTAATGTAGCCCTTCAATCAACCGGTCGCCGTTCATGCGAAAAATATCGCTGAAACCTTTCGTATGGATCTGCGGAAAAGGAAGTTTCTCTTTTTGTTCGGCGCTGATATCGTTTCGGATATGGGTGGCATTGTATAGAATGCCTGAGCTTTGTTCTTGCCGAACCACTTCTTTCAGCTCGTAATGCATGGTATGCAGGTGATAATTTGATGAAATGTAGGTTGGATCTAATGCTGGACTTTCCAACATGCCTACTGGTGGAAGCTGTGCCGTATCGCCGACGAACATGAGGCAACAATTTTCGCCAGATTGCACATAGCGAATCAGATCATCCAAAAGGCTTTTAGAAAAGAATGAAAGGCTCTCATCGGCAATCATGGAAGCTTCATCGACGATAAATAAGGTGTTTTCGTGTAGGTTTTCTGCCAGTGTAAAATCCAGTTCAATGGTAGACGCTGATTTTTTTCGATAGATTTTTTTATGAATAGTGAATGCTTTTTTTCCGGAATAATGGCTCATGACCTTTGCTGCACGTCCGGTGGGAGCCAATAGAACTGCACGCTTATTGATTTTGGGTAAGGTGGCTACCAACGCACTGATGATGGTTGTTTTTCCCGTTCCGGCATAGCCTTTTAAGATAAAGCAATGAGAAGAGTGGAAAACTGACAGAAAATTGTCCAGCATATAAAAAACTTCCCGCTGTTGACCGGTGGGCATCCAAGCAAAACGTTGTTCAAGCAGATTTTGAATGTGCATGGCCAAAGTTATGTGAAAAGGTTGGTCAATTCAATTGTAAAAGTTAATTTTGTTGAGAATAAGTACAATAGAAGAGCTTTAAGAAACAGGATATGAAATATACCTCGCCACATTTCCAATTGCATTATCTGCAAAACTATACATTATTGGTGAAGACGGACTTTATCCATGATACACTGCTGGTTTTGGATGAGCAACAGGAAGTGAAGGTGCTATATGTATATCCATCCAATGTTCCCGATTCTGAAGCGATGAAATTGCTGGGGCTACCGTTTCAGCGAGTTCATGTCAACCTTCCGTTGCAAAGTTTAGTGTTTATTCCTACAGAAGTTTTTCAAGAGGATGATCAGGAGATTTATCAAGAATTTTTATCGGATAATCTGATAAACAGAACCTATACATATTCCTTGTCTTCTCTTGGAATAACGGCTTGTTATCAATACGACGTTTTGCTATTGGAGAGATGGAGACATATTTTTCCCGAGGCTATTTTCTGTACGGATTTTCAAGCTGTTCTTCGGCACACACAAGCTTATGTGCCCCTGCAAGGAGAGGTGTTGGGTGTAAATTTTAGGGATACGCAGGTAGATCTATATGCATTTATCAATGGTCAGTTGCGCATATATCAAACCTTTGAAATGG
>JBEBRE010000203.1:0-3213 GCA_040394995.1 Sphingobacterium wenxiniae | reverse complement strand
ATGACAAATTCAAATTAGTGCTTCGACGGGCATATATTTCCATACGCAATACGCATATCGCAATACTAATTCAAATCCGGGCTTTTGGGGAAATTCGCAACGTGAGCATATTTAGGACCAAGGCTGATGAGCGCCTGTTTCCATAGATCTTCACCATCGCTGAGTAGTAAAATGTCGGGTGGAAAATGATTGTGGACGGCCCAACTATTCTGTCGGATCTCTTCTTCCAACTGGTTGGGGCTCCATCCGGCATAGCCGATAAAAAACTTGATGTCTTTGGGTAAGATCAGACCATCGTTTACCAAAAAAACAACTTTTTCAAAATCACCGCCAAAGTATATGTCTTCCACTAAATGAAAACTACCATCGATCTTGTCCGGTGCTCTATGAATAAAGAACAGGTTCTCCATATCTACCGGACCACCTACATATAATGGAAAGATGTCATTGTCAATGACATCGATGATATCTGTCAAGATGAGATTTGATTTCTGGTTCAGTACCAAGCCCATCGATCCACTATGCGGATCGTGCTCGCATAAAAGAATTACCGAACGCTCAAAATTGCTGTCAAGCATAAACGGTTCTGCTAACAATAAACTTCCTTTTTGGGGGTCAAACGCACTGAACATACTCTATTACGGCTATTTCAGCCTCAATATAAGGTGATTTGTACAAATTTGCAATTTTTTTTATACTTTAAATCGGGTAATCCATGCGTTTTGATTAAGTTTGTGCTATATCAACTTTCTATTTACCCATGTCGATTGTTCAGAAAGATATAGCGGCCATACGTGAAGATTACAGCAAATACAGCTTGGATGAAAAAGATGTTTTGCCTGATCCTGTACAACAATTTCAGAAATGGTTTGACGAAGCGATTCAGGCCAAGGTGGTAGAGCCCAACGCTATGGTTCTTTCGACCCTTAGCCTTGATGGGTTTCCATCTTCACGGGTGGTGCTGTTGAAGGATATTAAGCCTGAAGGTTTTAGCTTCTTTACGAACTATGGCAGCAAGAAGGGAAAGTCTATGGAAAAAAATAAACAGGTCAGTCTCCTGTTTTTTTGGCCGGAGTTGCAACGGCAAGTGCGCATTGAAGGCTGGGTGGAAAAGCTTCCAGATATTGATTCTGATGAATACTTTGCCTCGCGTCCAAAAGCTAGCCGTATCGGTGCCATCGCTTCGCCACAGAGTAAAATTATCGAAAACCGATTGGTGTTGGAAGAGAGGGTAGACGAATTGACTGCGGCATTTTCTGACAAAGCATTTGTACCTCGTCCTGATTTTTGGGGTGGATATGTGGTTAAGCCTGTACGTTTGGAATTTTGGCAGGGAAGGAGCAGCCGCTTGCATGACCGTATAGAGTATGTATTGGAAGGAAATCAATGGATGAGGAATCGTTTAGCACCATAAGTATGATAGAACAAGCTAAAAAAGCAATAGAAGAGCATTTTGGAACAGAAGCCGTTGTCCGGATAGAAGAGCAGGGAATACAGCCCATTTTGGTGCTTCATCCGAATGACTTAGTCAATATTTGTTTTTTTTTAAGAGATACAGTAGGATTTTATTTTGATTTTCTTTCCAATATCACCGCTGTGGACCATTATCCGGAAAACCGTTTTTCGGTTGTATACCACTTGGCATCTATTCCCTATCAAACGCAACTGACGCTGAAAGTAGATTTGGACAATGAACGACAGTTGGATCAATTGCCCGAAATACCATCTGTTTCGGCAGTATGGCAAACAGCAGCGTGGCATGAACGTGAGGCTTTTGATCTGATGGGGATTTATTTTACAGATCATCCGGATTTGCGTCGCATTTTATTGCCCGATGATTGGGAGGGCTATCCGTTAAGAAAAGATTATCAGGATGCGGAAACCTATCATGGAATTTCCATTAAATAATGCGTGAATGCCTAATTATCATCAAGGTTTAGAAAACTATAAACAGAAAATTGCTTCCATCAGCTCGCAGGAGATGGTCATTAATATGGGGCCTCAACACCCCTCTACGCATGGTGTGCTCCGTTTAGAATTGATTACAGACGGAGAGATTGTTAAGGACATCATCCCGCATTTGGGATATTTGCACCGTTGTTTTGACAAACATGCCGAATCCATGAATTATACTAAGGCCATTCCTTTTACTGATCGATTGGATTATTTGGCCTCGATGAATAATAGTCATGCTTTTGTAATGGGCGTGGAACGTATGCTGGGCATTGACAAATCTATTCCCAAGCGTATAGAATACATTCGGGTGTTGGTATGCGAGTTGAACCGTATTGCTTCGCACTTGATTGCCATTGGTACATACGGCATTGATATTGGTGCGTTTACACCATTTATGTGGTGTTTTCGTGATCGTGAGCATATCATGAATATGTTGGAATGGGCTTCCGGTTCTCGGATGCTTTACAATTATATTTGGATTGGTGGTTTGTTTTATGATTTGCCGGTAGGCTTTGAAGAGCGTTGTCGCGAATTTGTGACCTACTTTAAACCCAAGTTGGTCGAATTGGATGAGTTGCTTTCCAATAACCAGATTTTTATTTCTCGCACGGCCAATATAGGTGCGTTGCCGGCGGATGTGGCTATTAATTATGGCTGTAGCGGGCCGATGCTCCGAGCTTCGGGCATCAAGTGGGATTTACGTCGGGTAGATGCTTATTCAGTTTATCCGGAATTGGAATTTGATATTCCAATAGGTAAAGGAGAGGTGGGAACACTGGGAGATTGTTGGGATCGTTATAAAGTGCGTGTGGATGAGGTGAAAGAGTCGGTAAAGATTATCGAACAATGTTTGGATAGGCTGACGAAAGATTTTAAAAGAACAGCAGATTTTGATCCCCGTGCGGGCGTTCCTAAAAAAGTAAACTTGAAATCACAGGAATATTACGTTCGGGCCGAGAACCCCAAAGGAGAGCTGGGTTTTCATTTTGTCACCCAGGAAAAAACAGATATTCCCAAACGTGTAAAAGCCAGAGGTCCAAGCTTTAACAACCTGTCGGTATTGCCAGAATTGGGAAGAGGACAGCTGATCGCGGACCTTATTGCTATTTTGGGCTCGATCGATATTGTGCTTGGAGAGGTAGATCGATAGGCAAATGAACGGGTGGAACAGCCGGAAATGATTGTCTTGTGCTCGAAAAAGCGCTACATTTGTCCTTTCATAATTTAACCTGAGCGCTCGGGATAATAACTCATGTC
>JBEBRE010000202.1:0-3223 GCA_040394995.1 Sphingobacterium wenxiniae | reverse complement strand
TTTATTTAATCATTTTTTTGATTTCTTCGATATCGTCTATATCCCCCACTGTTTTGTCCTTACGCCAACGGACAATGCGGGGAAAACGCAACGCCACACCAGATTTATGGCGAGTGCTAAAACCAATACCTTCGAAAGCAATCTCAAAAACCAATTCGGGCTTTACTGTTCGTACCGGGCCAAATTTTTCGATAGCATTTTTATTTACAAAACGGCTTACTTCCTGTATTTCCTTGTCCGTCAATCCCGAATAGGCTTTGGCTATGGTAACCAGCTGATTGCCTTGCTTTACCGCAAAAGTATAGTCCGTATAATACGAACTGCGCCTGCCACTTCCTTTTTGCGCATAAATTAATACGGCATCAATAGTCAGCGGATCAATTTTCCATTTCCACCAATCGCCCTTTTTCCTGCCTGCATGATATAGCGAATCCTTATGTTTCAGCATCAATCCCTCGCTGTTTACTGTGCGCGAATTTTCTCTTATTGTTTTCAGCTCCTCCCAACTTTCGGTTTGAATAGTCTGTGAGAGCTTTATATTGCCCGCAGGATTTCCCTGCAACAGTTCTTCCAGCTTTGCCCTACGTTTATGTAAGCTTTGGGTGCGCCAATCTTCTCCTCGCCATTCCAAAAGGTCGTAGGCAAATACGGCAATAGGTACTTCTTCCAGCATTTTACGCGATATGGTTTTACGGTTTAGACGTTTTTGCAATTCGCTGAAATTAAGCACTTGACCATCTTTATACACCAAAATTTCACCATCTATAACAAAATCTCCGTTCCACTGCAATAACGTTTCCCTGATTTCGGGGAACTGCTCTGTAATCAATTCCTCCCCTCTTGACCAAATAAAAACTTCGTTGTGGCGCTTGATGAATTGCCCGCGGATGCCATCCCATTTGTATTCAGCCTGCCAATCGAATGTGTTGCCCAGCTCCTCTAGTTCTTTTTCAACTGGATAGGCCAAACAGAATGGATAGGGCTTGGATAGCTGTGTATCGGTATATTCCCCCCGAATCAATTCATCGAAAGTAACTTCTTCCATCCTCCAATCGCCCATCACGCTGTGTGCCACGGCACTCGCATCCATATTATAATGTCTTGCTAACGCATTGATAAGAGTTTTGGACGAAACACCCACCCGAAAACTTCCGCCTAGCAATTTATTGAAAATGAACCGCTCAGTATGTGGCAAGCTGTTCCATGCCTCGAGTATGAATACTTTTTTCTCTTCATCTGTGGCATCTTTCAAGGCAATAATCAACTGCATCCATTCCGAAAGGCTACGCTCGATATAATTTATAGGCTGTGGAAGCACTAAGGATATCGTCTCGCCCAAGTCGCCCACCGAAGCATATGACTCTAAAAATAACCATTCAGGAATTTGTGCAACTTCCATCGCCCATTTTCTCATCAAGGTAGTATTTAAATTACGTTTAGGGCGCTTCCCTGTAAACAATGCCAAAAACCACAGTTTGTCCTGTCCGGGTGCTTCGGTAAGGAAACGGTCAATCGCCTCCAACCTCAGGTTGGTCTTGTTAGTGCTGTCCAAAGCGCTGACTAATGTGGCAAATGCTTTCATTATTTTTGGTGTCTTTTTAACAATCCTAATTAATGGACAATTTGTTCTTCTTCTTCCTCTTCACCAAACTCGGTTTTCACCTCTTCAGCACAGATACCCACTTCGTTCAGATATTTGGCAAAAACAGCTGTCTGTCCGTGCGTAACATATACTTTTTCAGCTCCAGTGGCTTTTATCGCTTCCAATAGTCCATTCCAATCGGCATGGTCACTGATCGCGAAACCCGCATCGGCGCTCCGCCAACGCCGCGCACCGCGCACTTGCATCCAGCCTGAACAGATCGCATTGGCCATATTCGGAATTTTTCGTATCACATTGGAGTCGACAAGTGAAGGCGGTACGATAACAATCCCCTTATCTAAATATTTGACATCTTCCCGAAAATCTGCAATCTTATATTCAGGTAGCCAGATGCCCGTACTTTCATAGGCCTGGTTAAGTTTGCCTATCGAATAATGCACATATAATGGCGCTATTTCCTTCAACGCTTTCATAATGCGTTGCGCTTTTCCAAGAGAATAACCCACAAAAACAGAAGTTTTGCCATTTGACTGGTTCTGCAATACCCACTGTTGCAGTTGTTGGTTTTGTTGGTCGATCGTCTGCCAATGGTAGATAGGCAGACCAAATGTACTTTCAGAGATAAATTCATGACATTTTACTGGTTCAAAAGGAGTGGATAGACCATCGTCCTGTATCTTGTAATCGCCGGATACAACAACTACCTTTCCTTGGTATTCCAACCGAACCTGGGCAGAACCGATGATGTGTCCTGCAGGATGCAACGACACCTTTACTCCATTAATGCTCACCGGTTGATCATAGCCAATACCTTGCACGCGGATGTCCACCCCAATACGGCTTTTCAAGATCGGAACGGTAAAATCATGGCATAAATATTTCTTCATGCCCCGACGGGCGTGGTCGGCATGTCCATGCGTAATGATCGCCAAGTCCACGGGATACCACGGATCAATATAAAAATTGCCCGGCACACAATATATCCCTTTGGCATTGAACTGTAACATCGTATGCATAAAAAATGTCAAACTCCATACCAAAGTCTTTTGCCGTTCGTCAATTTAAAATCCTAAGGAGATGTTTACGGTAATGAAAATTGATAAACGGCAATTTTAAAGAATCGTCATCTCAAGCATATTGCATAAAAGACCGATTTAGAGTTCCCATGACTGTGAAAACTCTTTATCCTGAAAAGCTTCCGCCAATCCGGCAATCTGTTTTAACCTTAATACCTCATCCGGATCCATTCCCAATTCCTCGTCTATACGTTTATTGGACCAGTCATTTCTTTTCAAGAATGCCACCAGTTTAGCTGAGAGTTCCACCTGGTGCGTGCCTCTCGCCATATTGTGTCTGACCGTAGACGCTACTCTGTTTTCAAGTGTTTTATTAAGCTTAGAAACAGGGATATAGTCCTTCAGGCTTTCCCTTACCTCAGTCGACTGTTTACATACCATTGTTCGGTGAAAACCGTCCACCACCACCCAATTGTCACCTTTCTTTTCTGTAGCTACGACTATTGGCATCGTAAGTCCGTCTTTCCTGATAGACAGTTCCAGCAATTTCATTTCCGGAGGTGCTACTTTGTTGGGGATTATACTCATTGGCTTCAACACGGTC
>JBEBRE010000201.1:0-3334 GCA_040394995.1 Sphingobacterium wenxiniae | reverse complement strand
CTATTTCTTATTTTCGAGCCATACTTCGCTTCCTTAAGAATACACCTTTCATTTTATTACAATATTTAATTCTATTTAATGGCTAAAAGTCAACTTACATTTAAAAAAAAGGAAACCGCTAAAAAAAAGCAACAGAAAAAACAACAGAAACAGGAAAGACGTGAATTAAACAAATCGAACAACGATAAAGGAAAGTCACTGGAAGAGATGTTTGCCTATGTGGATGAGTTTGGTAATATTTCCGACACGCCTCCTGCCCAACCCTACAAATTCAAAGAAGAAGATTTACACCGTCCTGCAGATCCCGAAGACGAATATCATTATGGAAAAGTTTCCTACTATAACGAAAACGGGCATTATGGATTTATCCGGGATAACGTAACGGGAGAGACCGTTTACTTCAATGATAAACTGGCGGGACAAGTGCTCCTATTAGGCCAGAAAGTTAAATATAAATACACCCGTAGCAGACAAGGAAATCAAATTTCCGAAGTGGAGCTGACATGATCCTTGCATGACTATAGTTTATAAATCAATCTAAAGGTTGCTGTTAGGCAACCTTTTTTGTTTTTATTTTTTTCCGCTTTGGCCACTTCACTGTGTGCCATAAAGAAAACAATATTTTTTGCACATCTATTTTTGGTCCGCTCCAAAAAAGCTTGTATATGCGTAGCTAAAACGAAAAACCTCGTTATGCGCCAAGTGTATGGCTGCGTTCGGCAAAAATGAGACGATTTGTGAATATCTGCTCGGATTTTGATACGATATAGCGAAATTCTGGAGGGGCTTTTGCGTAATTTTACAACTCAATTAGAACTGAAAGTTATTTTAAATGAACGAACGTATGAAAATGAAGGTATTTGGAGTGCTGGCCTATTTGTGCCTAGCGGTCATTACTGCTGGTGCACAGGAAAGAAAAGCACCAGCTTATCCACTTATTACCCACAATCCCAATTTCAGTATCTGGTCCAATACAGATCAGTTGTATAATTCCACAACTATACATTGGACAGATGCCGAGCATTCTTTGTTAGGCTTAATCAATGTCGATGGCAAGACCTATCGTTTTTTAGGTAAAGAAGAGCCAAATTACAAGACGTTGTTGAGCGCTTCCGACGAAGCGGACTACACCGTAAGTTATACGGAGCGCAAGCCGGAAGGCGATTGGACTTCTTTGGCCTATGCTGCGACCGATTGGAAGACAGGGGCTACACCCATCGGGGATGAACCAAAGCGCGTGAAGACATTGTGGAAGTCCGACAATATATGGGTAAGGCGTACTTTTGACATTGGCAATCCTTCTGAAATAAACGACCTGTTTTTGAAACTAAATCACGATGATAACGTGGAAGTGTTTTTGAACGGCACCAAAGTTTTTCAAAAAACAGGATGGACGCATAAATTTGAATACATCTCCATCAATAAAAAAGCATTAAAAAAAGGCCAGAATATTATCGCTATCCATTTAGCAAATACAGCCGGAGGTCGATTCCTTGATTTTGGTCTTGTTGATAAATTAAAAGATGGCGCGGGCAAGATTCTATTGGCCAAACAAACGAATGTAGAAGTGACTGCCACACGGACCATTTACAACTTCACGGCAGGTAAAGTGGACTTGGAGCTTACATTCACCTCGCCGTTGCTGATGGACGACCTCGATCTAATGGCACGTCCGGTTTCTTATATCAGCTATAAAGTGAAGGCAAATGATGGAAAGAAACATGACGTCAATGTATTCCTTGGTGCGTCATCCAATATTGCTGTCTATCAACCTACGCAACCTGTAACGGCTGAAAAGTATGAAAATGGGCAATTGTCTATTCTAAAGACAGGTACGGTAGAGCAACCGATTCTTCAAAAGACAGGCGATGATATGCGTATCGATTGGGGATATTTCTACGTAGCGGCACCTAAAGAAACCGGTGCGGTACAGTTTATCACCAAAAGCAGTGAAGCCGCCGATGCATTTAGAAAATCTGCCCATACCTCTACAGCGTCGGAAGGAAGATCGCTTTCCTTAAATACGGTCATTCCATTTGGAGCGGTTGGTAACAATCCGGTAGAACGTTTTGTTGAGCTGGGATATGATGAGCGCTTCGCTATTCAATATTTCAATACCGATCTAAGACCGTGGTGGAACAACTCTGGAAAAGAAACGATTGAAGGCCAGCTTACGAACGCTGCTAATGAGTATGCATCAGTCATGCAAAAATGTGAGGCATTTGATAAAGAAGTATATGCTGAGGTACTGCGTGCAGGAGGTAAGGAATATGCGCACTTGTGTATATTGGCCTATCGTCAAAGCATCGCGGCCCACACACTTGTAAAAAGCCCGAAAGGGGAGACCTTGTGGCTTTCAAAAGAAAACAACAGTGGCGGTTTCATCAATACGGTGGACGTGACCTATCCTTCTGCACCTCTTTATCTGCTCTATAATACGGAATTGATGAAAGGCATGTTGACGGGTATTTTCTATTTTAGCGAGTCAGGCAAGTATCCTTATCCATGGGCGGCCCATGATCTGGGAACCTATCCAAAGGCTAATGGCCAGACGTATGGCGAACCGATGCCAGTGGAGGAATCGGGCAATATGATTATCCTTACTGCGGCCATCACGAAAGTGGATGGCAATGCCGAGTTTGCCAAAAAGCATTGGAAGACATTGACCACTTGGGTGGACTATCTGGTCAAAGAAGGGCTGGATCCGAAAACCCAGCTATGTACGGATGATTTTGCAGGCCATTTGGCGCGTAACGCCAATTTATCTGTAAAAGCTATTGTCGGTATCGCCTGTTATGCCCAAATTGCAGAGGCATTAGGCGAAAAGGAAGTCGCTAAAAAGTATCGGGCAATAGCCGAAGGCATGGTGCCTAAATGGATTGAAATGGCCGATGCGGGCGATCATTATGCACTTACCTTTGATGACAAGAATACATGGAGCCAGAAGTACAATTTGGTATGGGACAAGGTGTTAGGTTTGAACTTGTTCCCTCAGAAGATATACGACACTGAAATCAATTATTATTTGACCAAAATAAATAAATTCGGTCTTCCGTTGGATAGCCGTAAGGCCTATACCAAGAACGACTGGATCGTTTGGACAGCTACCTTTGCACCACAAAAAGAGCAGTTCGATGCACTGATCAAACCACTTTATGTGCATGCTTTGGAAGGACCTACACGGGTACCGCTGAATGATTTTTATGATTCCAATACGGGTATTCGGGAAAACTTCAAAGCTAGAAGCGTAGTGGGTGGTTTCTATATGAAGATGCTGGCTGATAAGCTGAAAGGTAAATAGAATAAGAAAAGCCGGGCAACGCCCGGCTTTTTT
>JBEBRE010000200.1:0-3343 GCA_040394995.1 Sphingobacterium wenxiniae | reverse complement strand
CAAACAAATATCATTTCACGAAACAAATATTATTCTCACGTATTCTCCAAATTGTACGCAATTGTGACTTAACCAAGTAACATTTTCTGCCTATATTTGTAATATCCTAAACGGAGAACACAAAAATTAAATATGGACACAACGACGGCGTACAACAGCGTTATCACTTATTGCAAAGACCTCTTTTTAAAAAAGACCAAAGATTATGGTACGGCCTGGCGCATTATGCGCCCTTCTTCCATCACCGACCAAATCTACATCAAGGCACAACGTATTCGCACGCTGGAGGTAAAAAAAGTGTCCAAGGTGGGCGAAGGGATTTTGGAAGAATATGTAGGCATCGTCAATTACTGCGTTATCGCCATGATGCAGCTGGAACTTTCAGAAGGATCGGACGAGAATTTGGATTACGAAACCGTAAACAAGCTCTATACGGAAAAAGTCAACGAAACGCGTGATCTGATGTTTGCCAAGAACCACGACTATGGTGAGGCCTGGCGTGATATGCGCATTTCGTCATTGACCGATCTCATCTTGATGAAATTACACCGGGTGAAACAAATTGAAGACAACGACGGGCAGACATTGGTATCAGAAGGATTGAAAGCCAACTATCAGGACATGCTGAATTACGCCGTTTTTGCATTGATTAAGTTAGGACTAGCGGAGAAAGAATAAGCACATGGAAACGAACTTTACCCCTTATCGAAACAAAACACAACCCATAGATGTCGTTTTGCTTGCTTGCAGGCTCTTTGTGGGTATTTTATTTATCTTTTCGGGACTGATCAAAGCGAACGATCCTACCGGCTTCGGCTACAAGCTACAAGAGTATTTTCACGTTTTTAAAATAGATTTCCTGAACGATTACAGCACTTGGATAGCTGTTGCCATCTGCGGTCTCGAAATCGTGTTAGGCGCTTTTCTATTGCTTGGTTTTTACGGTAGAAGGGTCGCTTGGGGATTATTGCTCCTGATTATTTTCTTCACTTTTCTCACGTTTTATTCAGCCTTTTTTGAGGTGGTTACTTCCTGTGGATGTTTTGGCGACGCCATCCCGTTGACGCCATGGCAATCCTTCCTTAAAGATCTGGTATTGCTGGCTTTGATATTGGTCATTTTCAAATACAAGGACAACATCAAACCGGTGATATCTAAAAAATCCAATAAAAGTTGGACAACCGCACTGGTTATCCTATTGTCTTTTGGCATCGGTATCTATACCGTATATTTTCTACCATTTATTGACTTTTTACCTTATAAAGAGGGAAAGCATATTCCTTCACAGATGGCCTTGCCGGAAGGTGAAGAAGGCGATGTCTATGAATTTATCTATGAAATAAAAAACAAAACCACAGGTGAAACCAAAAAAGTGACCGACAAGGAATATATGGCCGGGATTTGGGAAGACGATAATTGGGAGGTTATTGGTGACCCAACTTCGCGTTTGGTGAAAAAGGGGTATCAAATCCCGATTACCGATCTGTCTATCAGCGATGCCGACGGTAATGATGTAACACAGGAAATCATCACCAATCCATACTATAACTTTATTGTGGTCAGCACCTATGTGGACAAGCTTTCGACAACCGATATCATAGCATTGGACAAAATCAACAGCACGATTAGGGATCTTGCTACGGAATACAATCTTCGCGCTGTGCTACTGACATCCAGCGCGGCAACGGAAGCCAGCTATTTGAATGACGAAATGGATTTGGTATTGGAAACATTCTATGCAGATGCCGTTCCGTTAAAAAGTATGGTACGCTCTAATCCGGGTGTATTGCTCATGCAGAATGGCACGGTCGTCAAGAAATGGTCGAAACTGACTTTCCCAAGCAAAGAAGAAATAGAAAAATTGTATTTACAAAAATAGCCAACCCGTCACGTCTTACTTAGAAAATGAACAAACCCATCTTTTTAATCGGATTCATGGGCAGCGGCAAAACCACTTGGGGAAGAAAATTGGCCAACCATCTGAACAAGAAGTTTATTGATCTCGACCACGTTCTAGTTGATAAAATAGGCATGTCGATTCCAGAATACTTTCAGCAATTTGGAGAGTATAAATTTCGAGAGCTGGAAAGCCAAACTTTAAAGGAGATACAAGACGACAATTCGGTTATTTCTACGGGAGGGGGTAGTCCGTGCTATTTCGACAACCTCCAGTGGATCAAGGAACGAGGTATTGTTCTTTATCTTTACCTTACTCCCGGAGCTCTTTTCTCCCGACTGCAAAAATCGGATGTCAAGAAAAGGCCCGCCTTAAAAGGTCTAACCGGCGATCAATTACGGACTTTCATTGAAGAGAAATTAGCCGAAAGAGAACCTTTCTACAATCAAGCCCACATCAAAATCGATCAATTGAATACTTCATTGGAAGAAATTTGCGAACACATCGAAAACCATGCTCAACGTTAAAATTTATTCATACTTAGTCCTACTTGCATTCTTTTCCAGCTGCTTCAGGGGGAACAATAAAGCTACGGAGCTGGTTCATGTGCACAATCACAATCAAGTTTTTAATCTGGAAAGTGTCGAGGACCTGTATCAATTCCTCACCTATTCAGAGAAAAGAGTACCTTTGATAAGTGCCCATCGGGGTGGACCGGATGTAGGGTATCCAGAAAATGCTATCGAAACTTTCCAACGGGTAGCATATAAAACTCCGGCCATCATCGAATGCGACATTGCGCTCACCAAAGATTCTGTATTAGTACTGATGCACGACGAAACATTGCCCCGGACGACGACAGGAAAAGGAAAATTAAAAGATCATACATACGAGGAACTGCAAGAACTGTTTCTAAAGGACACGAAGGGAGAGCGCACACCTTACAAGATTCCTACTTTAGAGGAAACGCTGGCTTGGGGCATAGGCAAAGTCATTTTTACGCTCGACGTCAAACGAAACGTTCCCTATCAATTGGTGATCGATGCCATTCGCAAAACCAAGGCAGAGGCTTATACCATCATCATTACGTACAGTGCAGATCAGGCAACAGTGGTACATAATCTCGCTCCAGATTTAATGATTTCTGCCTCCATCCGAAGTGCCGAAGATCTTGTTCGGCTCAATGACAATGATATCCCCGACACGAGGATCGTTGCGTTTGTAGGTACCGCGCAACCAGATAAGGCGTTAACAGATTTCCTCCATCAGCACGGCATTCTTTGTATTTTGGGTACAATGGGCAACTTAGATCAGCAGGCAAAAGAAAGAGGCGAACAGATGTATGCCACCTATATCGAAAATGGTGCTGACATTTTGAGTACAGACAGACCATTGCAGACATCCAAAGCATTGGATTATTATATCAAAAAGAGGAATTTATCGTCA
>JBEBRE010000199.1:0-3398 GCA_040394995.1 Sphingobacterium wenxiniae | reverse complement strand
CGGCAAGCCTCACCATGAATAGAGGCACTTCTGTATCAAAATGCACAACGGGTTATAACAACTACATAACGTCATTGACATTATTCCACTTTTTCCCAAATATCGTTTTCAAAACAGTGCATGTATGGCTGTCCGTTCTCTGATGTCCCAAAGGAAACCGGCATTAGCAGGTCTTGATTGATAAATTCCGTATCGGTCATACTTTCCAAAATCACCTCCTTATTGTCCCATTCCTGACGGAGTACAAGCTTACTGTCTTTTGTAAAAATGCTTATCAGCATATCATTAGCTCTTGTCAGCCGATATTTTCCCATGGCCCTTTTCAATACTTCTTGAGAAGGAGTTTGCCTCTCTAAGGGGTTAAAATCGACTTTAGACAAGACTACTCGGTTGAGAATCTTGACCTGAGAAGGACTGGTCGGAGAGTTAAATTCAAGCGGGTACGCCTCTTCGATAGATTGAAAACGGGACGTTCCGGTTGATTGCAGTCGATAATGACGACCATCCCATAGTTGACGCGCCTCAAGGACCCCATCCTTCACTAAAAATTGGATGTAGGCGACACGATTGGGAAATCGGTAGTAACCTTCAAACGGTTTGAGATTAAGCGTGTCCTCTTGTGTTAATAAATAATTTTTTTGTGCGTTTTCCGCACAGTCGTTATTCCTTCCTGAATAATCACTTGCAAAAAAATTGCCCATGCTCGTCGTGGCAAGCAAACTGTACATTAAAAGTGCTGTTTTCATTGTTTATTACATTAAATTGTGAATTGAAACAATGATACAGTGGAAAAGGTTCCGATTCGTTCGACTGGATAAATCAAAACAAAATAAAGAACGTAGATAGCTTATTTCAATTGTGCCAAATACTGTTTGGGGGTCAAGCCTGTGGATTTCTTAAAGGTGGTATAAAAAGTTGTTTTGGAATTAAAGCCTGCGCGGACAGCGATCTCCTGAATATCATAATTGACGTGGCGTTGTCTCTTCAAAAGTGCCTTAGCTTCCTCTATTCTATATTCATTGATGAATTGATAGAAATTTTTTCCTATTCCCGCATTTAACACATAGGAAATTTCATGGCTGGACAATCCAATTCCACCTGCCAATGTAGATAGGTTAATCAGAGGGTCAAGATAAGGACGGCGCTCCTCCATAAATTGCAATAGTCTTTCTGTAAAAAGCGTTAACTGTTCGTCTGTCAGTCGTTGTTTTTCCTTCCCAAACTGCATATTGACAGCTTCTTTCAGTACAGGAACATGCTCATCACGTACTGGATAAATGGCTTGTTGCGACAGGGCATAATACGCAAAATAAACAATCGTCGGAAAATAGAGGATATCAACGGCAGGTTTCAATACATAGAACCGATTTGCCAAAAACATCAATATGCCTAACACGCAAACAGCAACTAACAGGTTGAAAATCCAACGTAAATCAATAGACGTAACTTCCGAGGAAAATCCCTTGACAACTTTGCGATGCTTAACCAATACAATATAGCTAAGCACACCATATACCAACAACTGGATATATAAGAAAATACGTATAATCCAAACAACAGGCATGGGCAAGGACTGAGGGTAAAACAATTGTATGCACAACAATAGTGTTGGAATATAATGAAGTAAAACGATTGGACGATGTTGGCTGGGGTTGATGTATTGTAATACAGCTAAGTAGAAACTAGGTAATATGGCCCATCGTCCCATCTCCAACCATGGAATCAAATAACCTACGGTTGCCACAAGATTGGTCCGTTCAATAACAATCTCGAGATATGCACAGCCAGTAAAGAAACTAAACATGCCTAAATAGAGATTGGCTTCTCGATTACGCTTGGGGAGATTAACAAGTAATAACAGTGAAAGCAGTATCAGGCTACCAGCGGACAGAACATGAAATAACGTAAAATGGGTCATTGAATTTCTGTTTTAGCTTACATTACATAAATAAAAGGATCACCTAAGCGTAATATCCTTTATTTTAAGAATGACCCAAAACTAAGCATGGACAACTATATATTCGTTCATCTGTATCCAACCGCACTTTTGAAGGTTTTCTTTATTATTATTCTGTACCTGATGTCCGTTTAATTAGTACATCAGGAAGAAGCTCTCCTATCCTTATGAAATTTTTTCTTCTTGCGGAAAGGCTTTTTCTCCGTATGGTCTTTTCTATTGGGACTATACGTTGGACCTTCTGAAAAACCTTCGGGAAGCGGCATTTTGGGCACCTCATAGCCAACGAGATGCTCTATATTTGCAAAACGCCTTTGGTCTTTCACGTTGACAAATGTGATAGCTGTACCTGTCGAATCCGCCCTCGCGGTACGGCCTACGCGGTGTACATAGTCTTCAGGGTCTTGTGGCACGTCATAGTTGACAACCAAACTGATGCCAACAATATCAATCCCTCTGGATATGACATCCGTACCTATCAATACATTCACCCGTTGCGCCCGAAACTTATTCATGATACTTTCGCGTGTTGATTGATCTAAGTCAGAATGGAATCCCTCTGCTTTGATTCCTCTTTTCACCAATTCACGAGTCAGTGTTTTGACAATATCTTTCTTGGAGGCAAAAACAATGGCAGTGGAGTATTTGGGGTCATTCAATATTTGCTGAATCAGTGCATTTTTCTGTTCATCATAGACGAGATAAGCCCGTTGGTCGATACCTGCGGAAGGTTTGGAAATGGCAATGTTGATTTCCACGGGATGGTCCAAAATCTTTTTGGCCAGGGTTCTTATTTTTGGTGGCATAGTCGCTGAAAACAACAAGCTTTGCCGTTTTTTAGGCAAGTAGCTGATAATACGCACAATATCATCATAAAAACCCATATCCAGCATGGTATCGGCTTCATCCAGCACTAGATGGTCTAAGTGGCTAAAATCGAATTTTCCGGATGACATATGGCTAATCAACCTGCCAGGCGTCGCGACAATAATATTAACACCCTCCCGAATCGCCCTTTTCTGCTGTTCGTAGCCCATGCCATCTCCTCCTCCGTAGACAGCAATAGAAGTCGCTCCCGTGAAGTAGCCGAATCCCATGATCTGTTGTTCAATCTGCAGGGCCAACTCCCGCGTTGGGGAAAGGATAATGGTGTTGACGCGGTCTTGTGGGTTTTTCGCGATCTTGTGCAAAATTGGCAAGAGGTATGCCGCCGTCTTTCCTGTTCCGGTTTGTGCACAGGCAATTAAATCTTTATCTTGTAAAATGACAGGTATGGTCTGTTCCTGTATTGGAGTTGCTTCTGAAAACCCCATGCTATCAAGCCCTTCCTCTAATGTGGAAATAAGGCCAAAATCTGTAAATCTCAATGTACTTTCTTAAAAAACTCATCTAAGGTACTGATTTTTTGGATAATTTCAAATAGAGGACTTTCGCTTTGCCG
>JBEBRE010000198.1:0-3425 GCA_040394995.1 Sphingobacterium wenxiniae | reverse complement strand
GCAATTTTGTAAAGATAAGCTTTTCGATGAGGAAGGTTGGATGTTTAAAGTTTAATGTTTAGTGTTTAAAGTTTAATATGTTGATCTTAACGTTACGGCAAAAAAAGAAAATCGTCCTGTTATGCCAAGATGTCTCCCATGCTTTACAACCTTTCCTAAATGTTTCCCAAAAGCGAAACGAAAATTGTAGATTTAGCGGTAATATGAAGGTTTTAATCATAGAAGACGAAAAAGCATTGCTGGACGTCATTCAATCTTTCTTGGAAAAGGAACAGTTTCTGGTGGAGACGGCGCAGAGCTATCACAGTGGGCTGGATAAAATAGCCAACTATGAATATGATTGCATTTTGTTGGATATTATGTTACCGGGCGGGAGTGGAATGCAATTATTGTCTGAATTGCGCGCTCTGGGCAAAGGGGATGCGGTGATTATTATTTCGGCTAAGGACTCTGTAGAAGATAAAGTGAAAGGGCTGGAATTGGGAGCGGATGACTACTTAGCAAAACCGTTCCATTTGGCTGAACTGTTGGCCCGTGTAAAATCTATTATTCGGCGTAAAAAGCAACATGGCGAAAATGTTATCCAGTATAAAAATGTGCGTGTGTATCCTGATGACCGACGCGTGGAAGTGGCGGGAGTGCATATGCAATTGAACAGGAAAGAATACGATTTATTGTATTATTTTATTGTGCGTCCTGACAAATTGGTGCAAAAAACATCTTTAGCGGAGGCCATATGGGGAGACCATACGGATCAGGCAGATAGCTTGGATTTTATTTATTCGCAGATTAAGAACTTGCGAAAGAAACTAAAGGACCATCAGGCTGAAACGGACTTTCAAGCCGTTTATGGTATTGGGTATAAACTGGTGTAAGATGAACATGTCCCTTAAAAATTACACGTTACGGTATATTATCATCGCTTTTTTAGTGATTATGGCGTTATGGGCATCGTTATTTTATGCTTATATTCTGGATGAAGTATATGACAACGTGGATGACGGCCTGAAAAGCCAAAAAATCGAGATTATCCGCGAGGTATACGAAAACCCCGATATCCTGCAAACAAAGGAGTTTGGCGTCAACCAATTCCGTGTATTGCCTGCTGATCCGAAAAACTTTTCTCAGGACAATCGGCTCAGCAATGAGTTTTTTTATATGCCCTATGATGAGGAGGAAGAGCCGTATCGGGTATTGCGTACAGGATTCTATACGCAAGACGGCACTCCTTACCATTTGGAGATACGCACTTCTACAGTTGAAGAAGATGACCTGATCTACGATTTAACATCTGCCCTTGTGGTGCTTTATGTTGTGCTTTTAGGCAGTCTCTATATTATCAATGAAGTGGTGTTGCGCAAAGCCTGGAAGCCATTCAATATGCTTTTGGATAATCTAAATCACTATCGGTTTGGAAAAAGCGGTAACCAGAAGCCGATACATACCAATGTGAAGGAATTTAATCAGCTTAACCAGGGGATCAATGACATGTGGAAACGCAATGAGCGGATTTTTGATGAACAGAAGCTGTTTATTGAAAATGCTTCGCATGAGCTCCAAACGCCGTTGGCGATTACGATTAACAAATTGGAACTGCTAATGGAGGATAATACTTTATCAGAAGAGCAATTAGTGCAATTAGCCGAATCGAAAGATGCGTTGCAGCGCCTGGTCAATCTCAACAAGGCCCTTTTGATGCTGTCGCGAATTGAAAACAAGCAATATAAAAATGTTACTTTGGTGAATTTTAATGCGTTGATAACGCGTATCGTTGAAGATTTTGAAGATTTGATTTCTTTCAAAAATATCAAGTTAATTGTCCAGGAAAAGGGGATTTTTGAATGTATGATGAATGAGGATTTGGCTACCGTACTGCTATCCAACCTTATGCGAAATGCCATTAAATACAATAAGCAGCAGGGCGAAATAGAGATCGAAATCGAGCACAACAGACTATCTATCAAGAATACGGGAGTTGCTTTCGCATTAGAGCCGTCACTTGTTTTTCGGCGTTTCCATAAAGGGGTACAAGATAGCCAATCCAACGGTCTTGGACTGGCCATCGTCAAATCAATTGTCGATTCTTATAAATCGCTTCAAATAGGGTATCGCTTTGAGGGTGATAGACACGTGTTCTTTCTTACAAAGTAACGTCGTCTTCCCACCATTTCGAAAACGCCTGTGTACTGTCCTGTAATAAAATGGGCTCTCCAATTTTCGGCGTGATGAGGTGGAAGGAGTGCTCCTCGGCGGCTTGCGCTATCTTCTGCAAGGGCTCGTACCAAGCGTGTCTGGCCAGCGCAAATTTTGAATGGTGGACAGTCATTAGTTTGTTTGGTTGCAGTTCTTTGACTGCTTTCACCAAATCTTCCGGAAGAATATGGATATATTTCCAATCATTGTTGTACTGCCCATTTTCCATGATTGCAAAATCTATTGTGCCAAACCGTTTCTTGATTTCCTGAAAATGCTTGTCATAACCCGTGTCGCCGGATAATAAAATGTTTCCAACACGGGTTTGCAACATGTATCCGGCCCATAAGGTATGGTTGGAACTTAAGCCACGTCCTGAAAAATGCCGTGCCGGCAGGGCGGTCAACAGGATGTTTTCTTCTAACTGTAGATCGTCGTACCAATCGAGTTCGGTGATATGGGATGGGTCGAAACCCCAATATTCTAAATGAGCACCTACACCCAACGGACAAATAACTTTTCCCACACGGTCTTTTAAATGAAGCATGGTCTCATAGTCCAAGTGATCCCAGTGGTCGTGGGTAATGATGAGATAATCGACATCGGGCATGTCGTGTGGTTGGTAAATACGCGTTCCATCAAAAGCTTTATTGACAAAAGATACAGGGGAGGCGACTACTAAAACTGGGTCAACCAAAAAGCGCTTCCCATTGGCCTGTAGATAGAGCGAAGAATGTCCCATCCATACCAAGACGTCCTCATTACGGTCAAATTTTTTCAGATCGGTTTTTATGGCGGGAAGATTTTTTGTCGGTCTGAGGTCTTTTACCTTAGCAAACATAAATTCCCAAAATATACGCGCCCTCGACTTATCACCGGCCATCATGTGGGTTGGCGATTGGTTTTGAAACGTGCCATCCTTATAATTGGGGGATTTTTTTATCCTTTCCAATCGTGCGCCTTCTGGCAACCGGCCAAAACTCGGCTGTTGCAACAATATGACTATTGCTATTCCAACGAGCAATATCAAAGCTAAAATTCCCCAAATCATCCTTTTTGCTATCTTTTTAATGTTCATTTACTTTCCGTTAAAGCAAACATATTTTGTGTTGCCGTTTTTCTTGACCGTCGCAAAATAAAGATTATTATTTTGAATTATTTCAATGTATTTAGGGTTTAGAGGGCTTTTTTACAAATCTATGTTCTCTCAAAGAATCTGATATGGATAATTT
>JBEBRE010000197.1:0-3435 GCA_040394995.1 Sphingobacterium wenxiniae | reverse complement strand
ATCTGAACTCAAATAACGGTCACCTCTATCGCAAGCAATAAAAACAATAAGGCCTTCCTCTATTTCATTTGCCACTTGAAGCGCAGCATGGAAAGCACCACCTGTACTCATTCCGGCGAATATCCCTTCTTTTCGGACCAATTCTCTCGTCCGCAAAGTAGCATCCTTCTGTGAAATATCGATTACCCTATCCACACGCGAGGCATCAAAAATTTTCGGCAGATAAGCTTCAGGCCATCTACGGATACCCGGAATACTGGATTCTTCCGTTGGTTGGCAACCTACAATCTGGATAGCAGGATTCATTTCTTTAAAATACATCGAACAGCCCATAATCGTTCCGGTCGTCCCCATCGCACTGACAAAATGGGTAATCGCTCCATTCGTATCGCGCCAAATCTCAGGTCCGGTCGTCTTGATATGCGCTTTGTAATTATCGGGATTGGCAAACTGGTTCAAAATGAAATATTCGCCTGTAGCCGCTTTTTCTTCGGCATAGTCACGGCAGATTTCCATGTTATCCAACAAGGTCACTTTTGCGCCATAAGCTTCCATTGTCAAGGTACGCTCACGGGTAGATGTATTTGGCATGACCAATTCCAATTCCAAGCCATACAGCCCTGCGATCATGGCAAGAGCAATGCCCGTATTCCCGGAAGTGGCTTCGATCAACTTCGTATCCTTGCTGATCTCTCCTCTTTCCAAAGCCGAACGGATCATGTTCAACGCCGCACGGTCTTTGACAGAACCTGCCGGATTATTCCCCTCCAGTTTCGCAAAAATTTTCACTTTGGGATTGGTATGGAAACGGGTGATTTCCACTAAGGGGGTATTACCTATGGTATATATTAAGCCTTTCATTTTATCTTATAGGTTAATTATTGAATCGGTAAAACGATGAGATAGTTAAACAATCAAATCCTGTCGTATACAAATTTAGTGGTGGGTTGATGGTAAACCGTTGTATAAGGTTCGACACTGGATGTCAGCCAGACATTACCGCCAATAACCGAATGGTGACCAATGATCGTCTGTCCTCCCAAAATGGTCGCTCCGGCATAGATGATCACATGGTCTTCGATAATAGGATGACGTTGCGTATTCGCCATGTTTTTTTCCACGCTCAATGCCCCCAATGTAACACCTTGGTACAATTTCACGTGATTGCCAATGATACAGGTCTCTCCGATGACCAACCCCGTGCCGTGGTCTATATACAAATATTCCCCTATCCGCGCACCGGGATGAATGTCAATGCCCGTCTTGGAGTGCGCGTGTTCCGTCAGAATTCGCGGTATCAACGGCACCTTGGATTGCCACAGCTGGTGCGCAATCCGGTATATGCATATCGCGGTAAATCCTGGATAGGTGCGAATGACCTCACGGATACTTTTAGCCGCGGGGTCACCGTTCATGATGGCCTGTGCATCCGTCAGCATAATGTTGTAAATAGACGGCAAAGCCAAGAAAAATTCCTGTGCAATCAAGGCATTATTGCATTGTGAACAGGCTTTGGTTTTTTCCAGCAATTCCAACAACTCTGCCTCTGAATGCTGAAATGCTTCACGTACCTCATCCACACTATTAAAGCTCAGTGAATTTCGTTCCGGAAAAAGCAGATATAGCAAGTTCATAGCCCAACTTGCTATACGCTTGTTGCTGGGCATGTCCTGCACTTCCATCTGCTTCCGGTAAATATTTTGATAAAATTCTTCCATGGTTAATATACCTTACAAACCTAATCAAAGGTAAGATTAGATTTTAAAAAATCCACTACTTCTATAGGACTAATTTTTCAAATAACTCCTGATGGGTTTTTGCCGCATCGATACACATACCGGGGTGTACAACCGAGCATTGGATAAGTGTACTGCGTTTGGCCGTCAGCCATCGAAAACGCTCGGCCTGTTCCAATGCAGCCAACTGACCCGCCGTTTTGTCTCCCGCACATATCCGTTGAAAAGAATCCAAATGTTTCGCAATCAATTCCAAATCAACTTCGGTAAAAATGGCTTTACACTTCTGCTCATCCACGAACACTTTAACCGCTGCATACCGTTGCTTTTTGCAGTACAGCGCCACGCCTACATTGACAAACTCTTCCCGCTCCACGCAAGGTATCAAGCGGATAACAGCATATTCATATACGGTTCTTTCGTTCATGTTCGATCTGCTTTATAAAGTTTGCCGACTGTATCACCCGTTTCAACAAAAAGGCCGCATAAACGTCCCTCGCTTGCCCTGCACTTAGTCCCCGAACCTCGTCGACCAGCCATTCATCCGGAATGACCGATAAGACATTGCGTATGTTTTCCTCGGTAAAAATAGGCTTGTACTGTTCATCGATTTCCTGCACCATCGTTGCATACGGCAGCAGTACATGATCTTTTATCTGCACAAAAGACTTTTCGGCCTGTTCTTCCCAATTATCCCACGTGTGGTGGAAATACAAAGATGCTCCATGGTCGATAAGCCACAGTTCGCGATGCCATATGAGCATATTGGTGTTGCGCACCGTCCTGTCTACATTCATCAACAGGGCATCCAACCATACAATTTTAGACGCTTCCCCGGCCGAAATACGATCTACATTGGCATCAAAAGTAATCGCGCCGTTCAGAAAATGTACACCCAGATTTTTCCCGACGGAAAATTTCAGCAAATCCTGTATTTCCTCATCCGGTTCCGTGCGGGCAAACGATTCATCCAATTCGGCAAATACCATTTCGGGCATGCGCAATCCCAGAAAACGTGCCAGCTCACCACCGATCAGCTCAGCAATGAGGGCTTTTCTTCCCTGTCCTGCGCCCCTGAATTTGATGACATAACTAAACCCATCATCCGCATCCACCAAAGCCGGCAACGAACCGCCCTCTCGGAAAGGCTGCACATAGCGGATGATGTTGACATCCCGTATTTCGGGTTTGAAAATTTTCATCTTTGTCTTTGTATCTATCGTTTTATCTTGATTCAAACTTACAAAAATTAAACAACAAACCGCCGAAGCGAAATACTCCAACCTTATAAAGGTATCTACAAAAAGCGTAAAATATTACCATAAAGATAAGCACCGTCCGAACAAACGTTCATAAACAAATCATTATCTTGAGCATGGCCAATTTCACGAACCATAGAAACCGTCGTTCTATACGTTTGAAAGGATACGATTATGCACAGGCAGGATCATATTATATAACGATATGTGTGCAAGACAGATTGTGCCTGTTTGGTGAAGTAAGAAATGGAGAAATGATGTTAAACGATGCAGGAAAAACGATTGAAACAGTATGGTTTGAATTGAAAAGCCGTTTTCCCCATATCTATTTACATGAACATATCACCATGCCAAATCATTTTCACGGAATATTGGAAATTATTACATCGGGAAACGGGCAACCACAAGACATGGGGCAACCACAAGGGATTGCCCCTACG
>JBEBRE010000196.1:0-3469 GCA_040394995.1 Sphingobacterium wenxiniae | reverse complement strand
AAAAACGCCAATGACCCGTTGCCAAATAAAAACTCGGAGGTTTTCACGGCCGTCTCGTAGTCTTTTTCGGAATGTGTACGAATGGTGATGTCTTTTGCCAACGCTTTCTGCACGGTACGGGTATGCGGTGCGGCATCGTGCTCGGCAATAATAGCATCGATTTCGGCTTTTGTTTTCAGCGTAAAGATTTTGATCCAGCTTTTCGCATCGTCGTCCGTAGCGTTCAGCCAAAACTGGTAATATTTATAGGGTGATGTTTTTTTAGGATCTAACCACACGGCTCCCGATTCGGTCTTTCCGAATTTCTGCCCATCGGATTTCTTAATCAGCTGTGTCGTTAATGCATAGGCGGTTCCTTGGTCTTGTCGACGGATCATTTCGCTACCGGTCACAATATTGCCCCATTGATCCGATCCGCCCATTTGTATCTTACAGTTGTGATGCTTCCACAAATGGTAGAAATCATACCCTTGGATGAGCTGATAGGTAAATTCGGTGAACGACAGTCCATTTTCGCCCTCTAAACGTTTCTTTACAGAGTCCTTCGCCATCATGTAGTTGACGGTAATCAGCTTGCCCACATCGCGAATGAAGTCTAAAAACTTGAAATCCTTAAACCAATCGTAGTTGTTGACCATTTTGGCATCGTTTTCGCCATCCCCGAAATTCAGGAATTTGGCTAACTGCTTTTTCAAACTATCCAGATTGTGTTGTAAGGTAGCTTCGTCCAATAGATTGCGTTCTGCCGATTTGAAAGATGGGTCGCCGATCATGCCCGTCGCACCACCCACCAAGGCTACCGGTTTGTGGCCGGCATTTTGGAAGTGAATAAGCGTCATGATTTGGGTAAGGTGCCCTACATGTAAGGAATCTCCGGTTGGGTCGAAGCCAATGTATCCGGAAACTTTTTCTGTATGCAGCAAGTCTTCAGTTCCCGGCATGATATCTTGCAACATGCCTCTCCAACGTAATTCTTCTACAAAGCTCATCTTTTTATGATTAAGATTTTTTTCAACTAAGATTGCAAAGATAAAAGATTAAGCCGTATCTTACGATAAATAAAAGAGAAGTTTGGCACGTGAATTTTTTATCGCACTATTATTTTGAACGGTATTCTCCCCATTCCGAGCGCATATTAGGTGCATTGTTGCCCGATTTGTTGAAGAATGTGGATAAGAATTACAGTTTTCATCCACAACGCTCCGAAGAGCGGTTGTTTGCTCATCCGCAGACCCGATATATTTCAGAAGGGTGGTATCGGCATGTGGAGGTGGATAAGCTTTTTCATGGTTCTCCTTTCTTTTTAGATCATTGTCATGTGTTGCGAAAGGAACTGGAACCCTTATTGGAACATCTTCCGGTACGTGCATCGTTTATGGCCCACATTGCTGTCGAACTGTTATTGGATCAGCTCTTGATCCGGCATGAAATTGTCAATCCGGTTCGGCTATACGAACATTTGGGCCATGTCAGCAGATCGACGATCCGTCAATATTTAACAGCTTTGGAAGGTGTGGATATCGATCTTTTTTTGCAGTTTTACGAAAAATTTATAGATTCAAAATACATTTTGGAATATGCACATGATGACCGTATTTCTTATGCCTTGTTTAACATTTGTAAACGTGTATGGAAATTTACGGTACAAGATGAAGATTACAGAACACTAACCGAATGCTTAAAGGACTACAGGAACAAGAATTTAGGGGATTACAGGGGTATATTTCAGTATATTCAAGACCATTTAAACTGATCCTCTTTGTTTTTAGTCACTATTTTCGCAGGCTTAACAGTATAATATGATAAATAAACTTTTTCGTAAGAAGAGTGTCGACCAAATTATGAACGATTCCCAAAAAGGGACAGGATTGGTAAAGGTTTTAGGCGTTAGGGATTTGGTGTCATTGGGTATCGCCGCTATTGTAGGAGCGGGTATCTTTAGCACGATTGGGCTAGCCAGCTATGAAGGTGGCCCAGCCATCTCTTTACTCTTTGTTTTTGTAGCCTTTGCCTGTGTTTTTACGGCCCTGTCCTACGCGCAGTTTGCCAGCACTGTTCCGGTATCGGGCAGTGCATATACGTATGCCTACGTCGCGTTTGGCGAGCTGTTTGCTTGGATCATTGGTTGGGCTCTGGTGTTGGAATATGCGGTGTCCAATATGGTGGTGGCGATATCCTGGTCGCAGTATTTTGTTTCTATGTGCGCTGGTTTTGGCCTCTATATTCCCAAATGGCTGACGATGGCACCCGGATATGCACTTGATGCGCATGAAAAAATGTTGGAGATCGGTGTGGAGAAGTTGCAGGGCATTGACAAGATTGCGTTAGAAGCTTACCAAACAGCGCCCAAGATCGGTGATATACCCATTGTTTTTGATTTGCCTGCCGGATTGATTACCGTGCTGGTCACTTGGTTGGTGTATATTGGTATCAAAGAGTCGCAGCGGGCAAGTAATATCATGGTGATGATTAAGATTGGTGTTATTCTCGCGGTCATTTTGGGTGGTGTGTTTTTTGTGAAACCGGAAAATTGGGTTCCTTTTGCACCGAATGGATTGGGTGGTGTATTGAGTGGCGTGGCGGCTGTGTTCTTTGCTTTTATAGGATTTGATTCTATTTCCACCACGGCTGAAGAATGTAAGAATCCGCAACGGGATTTGCCCCGTGCCATGATTTATTGTTTGTTGATCTGTGCCGTACTGTATGTGCTGATCACATTGGTATTGACCGGAATGGTGCACTATTCGGATTTGAATGTCAAAGATCCGTTGGCGTATGTTTTTGAGTATGTAGGATTTAACCATATGGCTGGTATTATATCGGTCACATCGGTTATTGCCATCACCAGTGCCTTGTTGGTTTTTCAGCTGGCGCAACCGCGCATTTGGATGACCATGAGCCGGGACGGATTGCTTTGGAAGAAATTTTCGCGCATCCATCCGAAATATAAAACACCGTCCTATGCCACGATCGTCACCGGTATTGTCGTTGCCATTCCTTCTTTGTTCTTTAAAATGGATTTCTTTGTCGATTTGACTTCGGTAGGTACTTTCTTTGCATTTATTTTGGTTTGTGCCGGCGTACTGTACATGGATCATTCGGGGCTTTCCCAAAAGTCCAAGTTCAGGGTGCCGTATGTCAACGGTAAATACCTGATCGGATTAGGGTTTGTGGTGGCCTGGGTGCTGCTATGGAAATTCGGTCAGGACACCATGAGTGAATGGCGCGGATTGAGCTGGCTTTATATTCTCGAACACAAGTCATTGACCATTATCTTTTGGTTAGTATGGTTGATAATGGCTATTATGGGATACAAGCATAGGTTCTCGCTATTGCCTGTTATTGGTATTTTGATTAACCTTTATTTAATGACGGAGTTAGGAGCAAGCAATTGGATTATCTTTGTGATTTGGCTGGTCATTGGTTTGGTTATTTATTTTGCATATGGGTATAAACATTCTAAGTTGAA
>JBEBRE010000195.1:0-3533 GCA_040394995.1 Sphingobacterium wenxiniae | reverse complement strand
TATTTATTATCTTGCCTTTGCAATTGGGCACCGTAGCTATTTACCTATTATACTTGATTATATATGAAATATAAAGAAGAGGGTAAACGGCACTGTCTAACTAAAAATGCAACGCTTATGAAGATAAAATATATCCTGTTCCTATTCGGTTTGTTTTTGACTTTTATGCCGTTGAGTGCACAAGTAAAAAAACCTAATGTCGTTATCATCATATCGGATGATCATGCTTATCAAACCATTGGAGCTTATAGTTCCACTATTGGGAGAACGCCAAATATTGATAGAATAGCTACCGAAGGAGCGACTTTTAATCGGGCATTTGTCAACAACTCAATTTGTGGACCTAGCCGGGCAACACTGCTTACCGGAAAGTATAGCCATAAGAACGGATTTAAGGACAATGAAACTTCCCGATTTGATTTTTCACAAAATTTATTTGTCAAAAATCTGCAACAGGTGGGGTATAAGACTGCCTGGATAGGTAAAATTCACTTAGGACATCAATTGCAAGGATTTGATTATTATGATATCCTAGAAGGTCAAGGTCATTATTTCAATCCGGATTTTATTTCTTCAACGGGTAAGAAAAGGGTAGAAGGGTATGTTTCAGATATTGTCACTGACAAAGCGATTGCTTGGTTGGATTCCACCAGCCAACAGCATCCTTTCTGCCTTATTATCGGGCACAAAGCCACTCACCGGACGTGGATGCCTGATCCTCGTGATTTTGGAAAATATGATCGTGATAGCATTCCTCTCCCAAAAACCTATTTTGATGATTATGAGGGAAGGAGAGCCGCTGAAGGGCAGGAAATGTCAATTGACAAGGATATGCATATGGGGTATGACCTGAAGATGTTCGATTCGTGGGAAAATATGATGAAAGATGGTAATTTCCGTCGGATGACAGATTTGCAAAAAAGACAATATTGGGCGTATTACCGACCAATATATGAGAAACTGAAAATGGATAGCCTTTCGGGCAAGGCGTTGGCCGAATGGAAATTCCGACGGTATATGATCGATTATTTAAACACAGCTACATCCATGGATAGAAATATTGGACGTGTGTTGGATTATCTAAAGATACATGGACTGGACGAGAATACCATCGTCATTTATCTTTCGGATCAAGGATTTTATATGGGCGAGCATGGATGGTTTGATAAACGTTTTATGTATGAGGAATCGTTCCGGACACCTATGCTGATGCGATGGCCTAATGTGATTGCTCCAGGTTCCCAAATTAATGGGCACGTGGTGAACGCTGATATAGCGCCTACGATTTTAGAAATAGCCGGTATAAAGAAGCCCTGGGATATGCAAGGGATTTCCTTCGTCAAATCGTTGAAAAAGCCAGATAAAGAACACCGAAAGGCCGTTTATTATCATTATTATGAGAATGGCGAACATGCTGTTTCTCCACATTTTGGTGTACGGGACGAAAGGTATAAACTGATCCGCTTTTACAAAAGAGTAGGTGCTTGGGAGCTGTATGACCTGCAACGCGATCCTGATGAGCTCCAAAATGTTTATGATGATCCAGCCTATCAAAAAGTGGTCCGAAAGATGAAAAGCAAATTGTGGAAAGAGATTAAGGTTTTTGACGATAGGGAAGCAAAAGAAATATTGACAAAGGATTAATTTGTATTGTTCGAAGTCTACAAATTTCTTATCTTCGTGCAATGGATAATTTTATTGTTTCGGCACGGAAATATCGCCCTATAACCTTCGATTCTGTTGTAGGGCAACAGCATATTACCGGTACGCTCAAGAATGCCATCCACAACAGCCAATTGGCACAAGCTTTCTTGTTTTGTGGTCCGCGGGGTGTAGGAAAGACGACTTGTGCGCGTATTTTGGCCAAAACAATCAATTGTGAGCATATCTCCGAAAATGTGGAAGCTTGTGGCACCTGCGCCAGTTGCCAGTCATTTCAGCAAGGCAATTCTTTTAGTATTCACGAACTCGATGCCGCATCCAACAATTCTGTTGACGACATACGGAGTCTGATAGAGCAGGTGCGTATTCCACCACAAACAGGCAAGTACAAGATTTATATCATTGACGAGGTGCACATGCTTTCACAAGCCGCGTTCAATGCTTTCTTAAAAACGTTGGAAGAACCACCCTCTTATGCTATTTTTATCTTGGCCACTACAGAGAAGCATAAAATCTTGCCGACGATTCTTTCGCGCTGTCAGATTTTTGACTTCAACCGGATCAAGGTAGAGGATATGGCGAATCATTTAGCTTCGATAGCTGAACAGGAAAACATTGGGTATGAACCTGACGGATTGCATATGATCGCTCAAAAGGCCGATGGTGGTCTACGTGATGCGCTTTCTATGTTTGATCAGATTGTGAGTTTCTCCAATAAGCAGGTCACCTATCAAGCAGTCATCGAGAACCTCAATATTTTGGATTATGACTACTATTTCCAACTGATGGATAGTATTGTTCGGGAGGATGCCGCACAGGCCTTGTTGGTTTTCGATAAGGTGCTGAATAGTGGTTTTGATGGTGGACATTTTATATCGGGCTTGTCTTCTCATATTCGCAATTTGTTGGTTTCCAAGGAACCAGCAACATTAAAGTTGCTGGAAGTCAGCGATAATATCAAGAAAAAATATTTGGAACAGTCGCAAGCCTTAAACTCTGGCTTGTTGCTGTCATCTTTAAATATTGCTAATCAAGCTGAAATCAATTATAAAGGAAGTAAGAATCAACGCCTTCAAATCGAACTGGCATTATTGAAAATGTGCCATATATCGTCGGCTATTCAACTGGCTCAAGGAAATATCGTTTCTTCGGTTTCGCCTGATGTAAAAAAAAAACTTCCTGAACAGCCTGTAGCCAAACACATTCTTAACGATTCAATACCATCGACACCGAAACCGGTTGTGGCTGTCGTAAAAGATGTTGTATCCATAAAGAATGATCCTCCCCAATCAGAGCTTTCAACGGTGCAGACGCAGGTGGTACGCGAAACACCGAAAAAGGGCTGGGGGATAGTGGCACCTTCGGTGAATGTCCCTAACCTAAATACCATTTTTGAGGAAAAGGCCGAATATGGTTCGGATGAACCGGATTTGATACAAGGAAATGAGTTTCAAGAAGTGACGTTGAATGCTTTTTTTGCTAAGTGGAATACTTTTGCCGAAACATTAAAGCAGCATAACCGTATTACCCTCTATACCATTATGATGGCCAATACTCCCAAGTTGCAAGGTACTGTAATCGAGGTGGAAGTGGAAAACGCGGTGCAGATGGATGAACTGAAACTTGGAAAAATTGATATCTTGAACTATCTGCGCGTGCAACTGAAAAATTTTGCGTTGGATATTCAAGGAAAACAGGTGGAAGTTACCAAAGTGCGTAAGCCATACACCTCGCAAGAAAAGTATCAAGCTATGCTTTCGAAAAATCCGGCCCTAGAAACCCTTCGTAAAGCGTTTAATCTCGGACTGAGCTAGTATTCTTTTTTGCTGTCGCTGTTTTTAATACTTTTTAATTTTTAATTTTGACTTTTT
>JBEBRE010000194.1:0-3568 GCA_040394995.1 Sphingobacterium wenxiniae | reverse complement strand
GAAATTGGAGAATTTGGAAATGAAAGTAGGGGCTACCCTTGTGGTTGCCCTATCATTAGGGGATTGATGATTTGGAAATTGCAGAATTTGGGAATGTTTTTTTTGACAAACGGGTCGTTTCTAAGGATGAACAGGTCTTTTCTGTTGACAAATGGACCGATGGGACAACCTTACTGCTGGGACGGCGCAAGTGACGCATGGCTGAATATCTTGCCGAGGAATTCGAGGCCATATGCAATCTAGGACAAAATAATAGCGGTAGAAACACCATGAAAATACTCTCGCCTGAACAAATGAAACTTGCCGATCGAGAAACGATACGAACAAAGGGGATCGCTTCCATCGCCTTAATGGAACGGGCTTCGCAAGCTGTGTTTGAACAATTGAGGAAAGATTTTGTCGTGCCCGAAACCTCCTTTATGGTTATTTGCGGTCCGGGCAACAACGGAGGAGATGGTTTGGCGGTTGGTCGAATATTACACACGGCAGGGGCTTCCGTCAGCATTTACCTTTTGGAGAATGATGCCTATTCTCCCGACAACAGCACTAACCAAACACGTCTGGCAGAAAAAGGCCTTCCAATAAATAAGATCAAACCCAATGATGTTATCGCCGTTCCACAAGGAGCCATACTCATTGATGCCCTGTTTGGATATGGCCTCTCGCGCCCGCTGTCGTCGGAATGGACGCCACTTGTTCAAAGTATCAATGACGCTCCAAACACGGTTGTCGCTATCGATATGCCTTCCGGATTAATAGCCGACAAGCATACAGATAAAAAAAACCACCCTGTTGTCCGCGCAGATCGTACCTATACTTTCCAAACACCTAAATTGGCACAATTGCTTCCTGACAACGCTTCCCATGTGGGCCATATGGAAATCTTGGACATTGGATTGAGCCAACAGGCGATACAGGCATGTGAAACGGAATGTTATTATATCACTGTCGAAGATATGCAACCATTGATACCTCATCCTTCACGCTTTTCGCACAAAGGCACTTTTGGACATGCCTTAATTATGGGAGGAAGTTTTGGGAAGATAGGGGCAGTGGTGCTAAGCAGTAGAGCTGCTTTACGGACAGGCTGTGGGTTGCTGTCTGCTTATGTTCCCCGATGTGGCTATACTATCCTCCAAAGCGCTTTTCCAGAGGCAATGGTTCTAACCGACGAGTTTACCGACAGCCTGTCCACAGTTCCGGATAATCTCCCATCCTATGCTGCTATTGGCCTAGGAATAGGTATGGGCACTTCTGCCGAAGCTCAAAATGCCCTTCACGGTCTTCTCCTCCATATTGCTGAAGAAGATAAAAAGCCGGCATTGGTTTTGGATGCAGACGCGTTGAATATATTAGCTATTCATCCCGAATGGCTGTCCCTATTGCCATCGGGGTGCATCCTCACGCCTCACCCTAAGGAATTGGAAAGGCTAATCGGGTCTTGGAGCAACGATTTTGAGAAACTGCAAAAAGTTGTTTCGTTTACAAAAGCCCATCAAGCCATAGTCATCATTAAGGGAGCAAACACAAATACTGTTTTTCCCGATGGGAAAATGCACTTCAACTCCACCGGGAATTGGGGAATGGCAACGGGCGGAAGCGGCGACGTACTAACGGGTATGTTAGCTTCTTTGTTGGCTCAAGGCTTTTCACCCCAAACCGCAGCCATATCGGGTGTTTACCTACACGGTTTGGCAGGTGATTTGGCCACGAAGCGAATACATCCGCACAGCCTCATTGCTTCGGACATCGTCGACCATATTTCGGACGCATGGACACACGTGTGTAGAGACGCACGATTGTGCGTCTCTACATAAAATTGTAAATAGGATTTAAGAAGATTTCAGTTTTTTCTGAATATCCTGAACGTAGGTCTTAAATTTCTTGTCGGTCTCGATTAAATCTTCTACTGTTTGACAAGCGTAAATAACGGTAGAATGATCGCGTCCGCCAAAGAAACTACCAATGGTTTTTAACGAAGACTTCGTATGGTTCTTTGCCAAGTACATGGAAATTTGACGGGCTTGCACAATTTCTCGCTTGCGAACTTTGGATTTTACCATTTCCACGGGTACCTCAAAATATTCGCACACTAATTTCTGGATATACTCCATGGAGATTTCTTTGTGTGTATTTTTCACAAAGTTTTTCAGCATGGATTTGGCTAAATTCAAATCAATATCTTTTTTATTGAGGGTAGACTGTGCCAAAAGGGAAACCATGGCACCTTCTAATTCCCGTACACTGTTATCGATTTGGGTAGCGACAAATTCGACAACGTTCTCCGGTAGTTCTATCCCATCGGAATACATTTTTTTCTTTAAGATTGCCATTCTGGTCTCCAAATCCGGAGCTTGAATATCTGCTGACAACCCCCATTTGAAGCGGCTCAATAGCCGTTCTTCTAATCCCGACAAGTCTTTCGGAGCTTTATCGGAAGTCAAAATAATCTGTTTACCCGATTGATGGAGGTGGTTAAAGATATGGAAAAAGATATCTTGCGTTTTTTCCTTGCCGGCAAAATTATGTACATCGTCCATGATGATCACGTCCATCGCCTGATAGAAATTCACAAAATCATTGATGGTGTTATTTTTCAACGAGTCCACAAACTGTTGACAGAATTTTTCGCAGGACACATAAATCACCAGTTTGTCCGGTAGGTTCTTTTTAATCTCGTTTCCAATAGCCTGCGCCAAGTGGGTCTTTCCCAGACCTACATCTCCGTAAACCATCAACGGGTTGAACGAGGTGCCTCCCGGTTTATTGGCTACTGCAAATCCTGCCGAGCGCGCTAATCGGTTACATTCACCCTCGATAAAATTATCAAATGTGTAATTGCTGTTGAGTTGCGGGTCTACTTGCAACTTTTTCAATCCCGGAATAACAAAAGGATTTTTGATATTCTTATTCAATGCAACAGGAACCGGGATAGATTGCTTTTTGCCCTCCGCACCATTTCCGTTGGAAGGAATGTTTGTGGTATATGGCGTATTTGCCGATGATTTATCAACAATAATATTGTATTCCAAGCGTCCTTGCTCACCCAAAAATTTCTTGATGGTTTTGCGGAGAATACCAACATAGTGCTCTTCTAGCCACTCGTAGAAAAATACAGAAGGCACTTGAATAGTCAAAACGTTTCCGTTTAGACCCACGGCCTTCACAGGCTCGAACCAGGTCTTAAAACTTTGCGCCGGTATATTGTCTTTTATGATTTGAAGACAGCCATTCCAAACACTTGTACACGTTTTTTCCATTCTTAAATTGTTAATAACTTGATAACCAATATTTGACAAAAAAATTGTTTAAAACTTTCGACTAAGACGAAGATGTAAAAAAAAAATGAGCTAAAAAACTAAAATATTAAAAAAAACAAAACAGACTTATTATCAGAAAATTAGATAAAAAATATCGTTAGTTTTATGCTAAAACAACTTCATCTCTTTAGTTTTCAACAACCCTTTATATGGAAGCTCGGGGGGCATCGTCATCACACAAAAACACGACCTGACCCCTATTGGATGTGGAAAACTATTGAGCCGTTTCCGGCATTAAATATAGGACT
>JBEBRE010000193.1:0-3572 GCA_040394995.1 Sphingobacterium wenxiniae | reverse complement strand
TTATTTCAATGTTATTTTATCGTTATTGGCCTGCTTCCGCTTTGGCATCTTTAATCATTTTATCACCTGCCACGATAACGATTTCCACACGGCGGTTTTCAGCACGGCCAGCATCCGTATCGTTAGAAGCGATAGGTTCAGAATAATTTTTACCTTCGGTCTTGATTCGAGAGGCTGTCAAGCCTTGCGAAACCGCATAGTCTCTAACAGATTTGGCACGGCCTTCGGAAACCTTCTGATTTGCTGCTAAGGTTCCTACATTATCGGTGTGGCCCAATACCAGGATTTCTGTACCTGGTTCTTTGTTCAACGTTTCTACCAGTTTGGCAATATTCGTTTTTGCAGTTGATTTTAAGGCTGTACTATTGAAGTCAAATAAGATACCTTGGTCAAATTTTACGATGATACCTTCATCAGCTTTGATAACTTCTGCCCCAGCCACTGTGTTTTCGATCTCTTTGGCCTGTTTGTCCATTTTCTTCCCGATCAAACCGCCAGCAACACCACCAATGGCTGCTCCAGCGATAGCACCGACAGCTGTGTTACCCGCTTTACCACCAATAAGGGCACCAATACCCGCTCCGGCCGCCGTACCAATAACAGCGCCTTTTGTTGTATTATTCGTGTTTTGTACAGTCGAACAACTTGCGAACAACATCATAGATGTCGCAACCGATAAGCCGTAAACGGCTACTTTCTTATTCATTTTCATCTCGTTAAAATCTTTTTTTGTCTCTTTCACAAATGTATGCAAAGCGAGTGCCAAAAAAAATGATCGATGATGATTTGAATAAAAAAATGCAGTATATTATTTTTCTTGTGGCGGTATTTCTACCTTGGGAAGGCGCAATGAACGGGGACGGCCATTTTTATCCCAAGACTCCAAGGAAGTTTTCACATAGTTCATGAAATCATACTGGCCCCAATGTTGGACCATGCTATAGGATGGTCGGTATAAATCCATAAAAGATTGTAATTCGTCTCCCTCTAAATTGGTCAAGGCATTCACGGAGGTTTTATTGAATATTCGATCTACCTTCGATTCTTCCAGTTCCCTTTCCATCAGTCGGGAAAAACGTTTTGCATTTTTTGCATCCTTTCCGAAAAGGTTATATAAGGCTGTTGCCGGACTATTTAAGTAGGTTCCCACCGAGTTTTTACCACCATTGTATACGCCTTTTTTCCGGTAATCATCCAACATATCCCGCATCTCGGCTTCTTTACTAGCCCTGCTTACAACCACGGTCTCAATGGTCAGTCCTGCTTGCATCTCAATTACGATATCCTCTTGTGTATAGATTACGGTTTTAACCGGGCCATAACCGATTTTGGAGAATGATATGCTATCGCCCACGGAGGCTTCGATAATAAATACGCCATAGGTATTGCTTGTCGTCCGTTGCTTGGTCCGAAGATTGGAAACATTTACATCCGCAAGCCTAATGCCTGAGCCCTTGTCCAGTACAATACCCGAAATGCCTTTTGACTGAGCTGTCGCAGAACCAACTGTAATTAGCATTAGCAACAGCCATCCAAGCAAAGGATATATATGTTTTGGTTTTAGATACATTTTGCCTAAAAGTAATAAATGTTTAGACTATCTTGATGTTAAAAAGTTTTAAATCTAAACGTGCATTATTTATAGGGATAGAAAACAAAGTTTGCACCCTCTGGGACAACGACAAAAAGACACATAAAATCGTTAGTGCTTTTAAAATTTTTGATGAAATACTCTTTACGGTCCTCTTTTATTAATCCTCTTTCGACAAATTCTTCCAACGAGCTTACGTGGATGCTCCACTGTGTATTTAACTCGTTTCTGTCTAACAATAATTCGCCTATGCTAACATCATGCTGATGAGCAATAAAGATGGGATAGAGGGTATATCCTTCTGTCATCATATCGACAGCCACCTCTTTAATGGAATCACTGTAAAAGTCCAAATCGACTTTCAGGCTTTTAAGCGGGCTTGGCTGTGCCGGATGATCTCCATTTGAAGCATTCGACATTAAATCTTCAATATCCATTTTGTAAGTTCATTAATGATGAATAAAGATAAAAGAACAAGGAGCAAAGAAAAAATCTCCATACTCAATACTTTGTACTCCATACTATCTCCGCTTGAGCAATACTACATTTTCGACATGTTGGGTGTGTGGAAACATATCTACCGGTTTAATTCTCACCACTTCATATTTTTCGCTTAGCAACGCTAAATCGCGGGCTTGGGTCGCGGCATTGCAACTGACATATACGATCTTCGTCGCTTCTATTTCCAATAGGCGTTTCACCACGTCGGCATGCATTCCGGCACGAGGCGGATCGGTGATGATAACATCCGGTTTGCCATGCGTGTGGACGAAATCTGCTGTCAGCACATCTTTCATATCGCCAGCGTAGAATTTGGTATTGTGTATGCCGTTAATTTCTGAATTGATTTTGGCATCTTCGATGGCGGATGGCACATACTCCACGCCGATTACTTCTTTTGCTCCTTTAGCAATAAAATTGGCAATGGTTCCGGCCCCGGTGTACAAATCGAACACGAGCTCATCACCTTGTAAACAGGCAAATTCACGCGTAATTTTGTACAGCTCGTACGCTTGCCGCGAATTGGTTTGATAGAAGGATTTAGGCCCTACTTTAAACCGTAGTCCTTCCATTTCCTCGTAGATGAAATCGCGACCGCTATACACGTGGATCTCCTGATCGAAGATGGTATCGTTGCGTTTTTGGTTGATGATGTAGAGCAGAGAGGTCAGCTCCGGAAATTGTCCATGGATATACTCCATCAACAAATTCACCTGGTTTTCCTCCGGATAGGCAAACACCACAATTAGCATGTCTTCTCCGGTAGAAGAAGTTCGGATAATCAGGTTTCTTAAGGCTCCTTCATGTGCCCGAAGATCATAAAAGGAAATGCTGTTATCGACGGCAAATTGCCGCACCCGATTACGAATGTCATTGGATGGATCTTGTTGCAGGTAGCAGTGGTCTATATCCAATATTTTATCAAATCTTCCTGGAACATGGAAACCTAAGGCATTTAGGTCGTCTGGCTGCATATCTTCGTCTACTGATGTTAGCCATCTTTTATTGGAAAAGGTAAATTCCAGCTTGTTTCTATAATATTCCGTCTGTGCTGAACCCAAAATTGGTTCCATGGAAGATGTGTCGATCTTGCCCAAGCGCTTCAAGGCATTCTCTACAGAGTGTTGCTTGAAACGTAGTTGTCCGGAATAATCCATGTGTTGCCACTTGCATCCACCGCAGGTGCCAAAGTGAGGACAAAATGGTGATACACGGAATTCCGATGGTTTTTTTAGCGCCACAACGCGCCCCTCAGCAAAGTTTTTCTTTTTGCGAAGCAATTCTACATCCACAATATCTCCCGGAATGCCCTTCTCGATAAACATAACCAATTCGTCCTGTCGCGCCACTCCTTTTCCTTCTTCCGCAATATCCATGATGTGCACATCGGATATGAACTTCTTGTCATCGGGGATTCTTCTTCTCATATTGTGGGCAAAAATACGCTTTTTTTCTGAAAGCGTTTGTTCTCAATGGCCAT
>JBEBRE010000192.1:0-3722 GCA_040394995.1 Sphingobacterium wenxiniae | reverse complement strand
ACAAATAACCGCTATTATGAAGCTCTTTTATGTTATTGTTTGCTGCTTATTTGCAACCCATGCGCATCTACATGCACATGAAGACTATGCCATCGATCATATCCCGCAAGAGTTGAAAAATCGCGCTGCAGTCACGGTTCGGAATGAAGACATCAGCATTGAAATGCGGGCAAACAATCAAGTGATACAACGCGTGAAAAAGGCTATTACGGTGTACAACAAAAATGGCAACAACTATGCATATATTCCCTTGTATTATAACAAAAGCGCTGTCATCAAAGGGGTAAAAGGCACTATCTACGATGAGTTCGGGAGGCCTATCCGAAAAATATCGGTCAAAGATTTTACGGACGTCAGTGCAGCAGATGGCTTTTCTTTATTTTCCGACACACGGTTGAAGTACTTCCAATACGAACCTCTTCTATATCCTTATACTATTGAATTTGAATACGAAATCCAACATAAGCAGAATTTAGTCATTCCTCAATGGAATCCCAATTTCCGTGCTCCCGTCTCGGTGGAAAAGAGCAGATACACCTTTACCGCGCCCAAAGACACCAAAATCAGGATACATGCACTTAACATCGCAGATGAGCCACAGATAGAGCAGTCCGAGAAAACCATTAGCTGGACATGGCAAACTTCCCTTCTGCCCGCTGTAAAAGAAGAAAATTTCACCAAGGGATTTGAAGAACAAAGCGTCCGTCTCTATATTGTCCCTGAAAACATTAGCTACTATGGCAGAAATGGTACCATCACAGATTGGGAGAATTTTGGCAAATGGGTATACGACAATCTTTTGCAGGGTAAACAAAACTTGCCCGAAACAGTCAAGAACCATGTTCTGGAGCTGACTAAAAATGCGAAAACGCCAAAGGAAAAAGCTAAAATCCTATACGATTACCTTCAACAGAAAACACGCTATGTAAGCATCCAGATCGGCATCGGTGGGTTTGAGCCCTTTCCAGCATCAGACGTTGAAAAATACAGCTACGGCGATTGTAAAGCATTGGTAAACTATATGCAAAACCTGCTCGCTTTTGTCGATATCCCCTCTTATTATTGTATTGTGGAAGCAGGAAACCAGAAAAGGGATTTGAGAGTAAATTTTGCCAACGTGCAGGACGGTAACCATATCATTCTGTGTGTTCCTTTTGAAAACGACACCACTTGGCTCGAATGTACAAGCCAAAGCATCCCATTCGGTTTTTTAAGTGATTTTACAGACGATAGATTGGTATTGGCCTGCACACCTTCCGGCGGGAAAATCCTCAAAACTCCAACCTATACCGAAACAGACAATAGACAGATACGCGTAGCTAAACTGAAATTGATAGACGAAGACGAATTGAAGGGAACGATAACGACCAATTTCTACGGCACGCAATACGATAACCATATAGACGTCATTCGTGCAAACAATACGGATAAAATGAAACTCCTAACGGAACATTACGATATAAACAGTATTCAATTCAACCACTACAATTACCGAGAAGTAAAGGAGCAAATGCCGTATGTGATAGAGGAATTGGAGGTCACCATACCACGTTTAGCCAGCAAATTAAACAAAAGATTAGTTATTCCTTCCGTTATCTTTAACTCCTTCTACAACATTCCGAAAAACGACGAGCGCACACAACCTGTTTATATAAACCGTGGATTTACAGACGTAGATATTACTGAAATCGAATTGCCTGAAAACATTAATAAAAAAATGCTACCGATTGAGAAATCCTTCAATTGCAAAATGGGCACTTACATTTTTTCAGCAAAGATCATAGAAAACAAATTGATCACTTCCCGAAAACTCATTCTTAAACAAGGGGTGTATGATGCAAACTCGTATGCTGACTTTTACGAATTTGTCAAATCGGTAAACAGTACAGACAGAGGGCGGTTCACCTTGGAAGTAAAATCGGAGATTTAAAGATCCCGAAAGCCGCAATAGCTGGATTTTAGCAGATGGTTATGTTTTTTCTCTAACGGATACCACAGATGGGCACAGAAAGATCTAACTATATCAAATTCTGTAAGAAATTGCTTCAACAAAAAGGAGGTGTCTAAAAAGTACAATAAATTGTATCTTTCGACTACGCTCAAGATGACAATTTATTGATTTTCAAAGCTGTCAATTTGCTTCGCAGAGCCCTGCGGGGTTCTTCGACTACAGCCTGCACTGAGCTTGTCGAAGTGCTCAGAATGACAGCTGACGGGGCTTTTTAGACACCCTCTTTCCCAAAAACCGCACGGATGTTCAAATATTAGTCGATTCGTACAAAATCACCATTTGAATTAAATTCCAAATCAAATCCATTGGTAAGTTCCACATCGTATCTGTTCTTTTCCTTGTCAATACTGTTGATACGCTCGTTTTTATAGTTTGCATCTACATAGTCGACGATCTTCTGCGGAATGAAGGATGTAGGAATAGGCTTGCCATCCGGTGCATCCACTTCCTCCCAATTGCCGTTTTTATCAAACTTCACCGTGATGCCGTTGTCAAGATATACCGTGTATTCGGTACCGTTCAATCCTTCTTTCTCTTTTTTCACATTGGTGGCCTTCGCGCCACTAAAATGCGCTGACAAGAATGACACCCCGTTAGATGGAAGATCATCCACCCCTACAAATGATTCTTTTTCACATGATGCAAACACAAATAGCGCCATCACCAATACACCCATTTTAAATACTACATTTTTCATTTTCTGTTTTATTTTATCGTTAATCATCAATTCTTAAAAATTCTCCTTTTTTGTTGAACTCCAACTCTAAACCGTTGGAAATCTCTACCTCATATTTATTACGAGACCGTTTTATTTCCTTCACATAAGTATTTGGAAAGCTTTTGTGAACATGTTGCAAGATTCCCTGAGGTGTTATCTTAACCGGAATGGCAGTTGATTTGGATTGCACTTCTTCCCATTCCCCGTCCCCATTAAATTCAATTTTTGTCCCGTTGTTTAACGTTACGGTGTATTCTTTTTGAAAAACATTGTCCGTATCTACTGTTGTCGCTACCACATCTTTTTCAGAAAAATGAGTCTTTACAAAAGTTTGTGCTTTAGTCGGCAATTGAGAAAAGGGAATCAATTTGTCCTTGGCCGAAACGCTGAGTGTAAATACGATCAAAATCGCTGTCAAAATTTTAGTCCATGTATTCATATCTTTCTCCTTGTTTTATTTTGTTTAAGACAAAGTTGGGTATCAATTTGGGAAACAAATGGGAATGGCCATCCTTTTTAAGAAAAACTCACAGATAGTACAGCATATTATCTATATAACCCGTTGTGCATTATGTACGCTTCTTTGTCATCCCCGAATACCTTCGCATTAGCGTCAACTTAAGTAAACTATATTGTCATTCCGACGAGGTACGAGGAGGAATCTATGGACATAGAAGATTCTCCCTACTCATCCATAGATTACCTTCGGTGAGCTCGCAGGCTCGGTTCCCCTAACATGACAATAGAGCGGTTTTTATTTGATAATGCACAATGGGTATTATTTAACCCGTTGTGCATTATAAGCTCTATTTTGTCATCCTGACGATAGGAAGGATCTAAAAATCATATCTTAACAAGACTTTAGATGCTTCGGCAAGCCTCAGCATGACAATAAAGGCACTTCTGTATCAAAATGCACAACGGGTTATTATTTATACAAATTATCCATATCAGATTCTTTGAGAGAACATAGATTTGTAAAAAAGCCCTCTA
>JBEBRE010000191.1:0-3750 GCA_040394995.1 Sphingobacterium wenxiniae | reverse complement strand
TTAATTCGTTCGTAAGACATACTTTCTAATATTCCCTAAAATTTGACTATAACACCTGTTGTTTTATGATAACTTTTTACTGTTGTCGACATAAAAATATGGAAAAAACCTAAACGAAAGTCAGGAAAATAACCATTGAAATGTCAAACAACATACCTTCCGATTCTCTACCACCTGTATAGCGTTCGTCTCATCACTTCTCCTTTCAACATGCCAAAGATGGTTTAAATAACTATAAGTAAAAATGATTTATATACATGAAAAAAGAGACTTTTGTCCTATTTTCCCTTCTTTTGATTATAGATTCGTTTTTATCATACAGGGATTTCGCCTTTAACTTTTTGCATCTGTTTTGTCATGATTTTGATCAGCCCCACTGTCCCGCACTTGACCCTGATCGAGATCGTTTCGTTTGCTTTGCCGCAAAAATACACGCCAAAACAAACGGATTTGTTACCTTTTCGCCTCGGGTTACCACCCGAGGCTACAAATATTTAACACCTACGGCGTATTAATTCTTAAAAGCGAAATCCCTGTTTTATCATATGGCTTTTTGGTTATCTCGTTAAAAAACAGCAAATTTATACTTTCAACCAGCAGGTGATGGACAACAGCTTGTACGTAGACAGATATTACATGACAGAGGTAGATGCCCATGCAGACAGCATCTATTGCCATCATGCCATGATGGGCGAGCATGTCATTATGGAACATAGTCATCGAAAAGGCCAGTTTCTATACACCGAGGGTGGCATTGTCTTCCTCCGAACAGAGGAAAAATCCTATTTTTTGCCAGCAAGACATTACATCTGGATTCCGCCGGGAATAAAACACAGCATCCACCCAAGCAGTCCCGAGGTTACCATGCGCAACCTTTATTTTCCCAAATTTGATACAGATACGGCCTTTTATAATAAAGTAAACATCTACCCTGTTAATGATCTCTTGATAGAGCTTATCATGTTTACCAATCGATGGAATGGAAATATATTCCCTTCAGACGGATCAAAATATGTCATTGCCAAGGCTTTTAAAATGATATTGCCCGAGTTGTCCCAAACAGAATTACCTCTTGCATTGCCCTATCCCAAGCATGAAAAGCTGAAAGATATTGTCCAATTTTTGGAAAGCAACATGGAACAGAACATTCATTCAAAAAACCTGGCCCAAACATTTGATATGAGTGAACGCACCCTGGCGCGCCTGTTTCAAAAAGAACTAAACATGTCCTTTATACAGTATTATACCATATTGCGCATGCTGACAGCTTTAAAACTGCTACTGGACGACAAGATAAGCATCAACGAGGTAGCATTACGTGTAGGTTACAGCAGCCTACCCACGTTCAGCAATACCTTCTATAAGATGATTGGTGTGCGACCGAGCGACTATGTCAAGAACAAGAATTTATTATTATAACTTAAAGCAAATACATGAAATTTAAATTTTTAGCGCCTATTGTGGCCGGCATGTTACTCTTCAATTGTGCCGGCACCTCGTCAAAAACAGAAGATATACCAACAGCCATTCAATTGTTTAATGGTAAAGACATTCAAGATTGGACGCCAAAAATCAGGCTACACGAAGTGGGCGAAAACTACGCCAATACCTTTCGGGTAGAAGATGGACTTTTAAAGGTTCGCTACGATGGTTACGATGAATTCAATCAACAATACGGCCATATAGGCTATAACACACCCTATAGTTATTATGTGCTACGGGTAGAGTACCGATTTGTCGACGAACAGGTAAAAGGTGGTGAAGGTTGGGCTTGGCGCAATAGTGGTGCCATGTTGCACGGACAAGATCCCAAAACCATGCTAAAAGATCAAGACTTCCCGATTTCCATTGAAGGACAATTTTTAGGGGGCAACGGAAAAGATGAGCGTACGACCTCCAACCTGTGTACACCGGGCACGAATGTGATCATGAATGACAAACTCTTCACACCACACTGCGTGAGCTCTACTTCCAAAACGTATCATGGAGACCAATGGGTGACCGCAGAATTTGTCGTTTTGGGCGATTCGGTCATGAAGCACATCTTGGATGATAAGGTTGTTTTGGAGTACTACAAACCACAAATCGGTGGTGGCAACGTCGAAAACTACGATCCGGCACAAAAAACCGATGGCAAATTGTTAGAACAAGGTTATATTTATTTACAAAGTGAAAGCCATCCCATCGATTTCCGAAAAGTGGAACTTTATGATCTGGCACCTTATAAAGGCGACAAAGCAAAATTAGAAGAAGTAATTCAGAAGGTTTTGAAGAGATAATCTATGCAGATTTCAGCGCTTAAAAAGCCATCATGTTTCGACTTCGCTCAACATGATGGCTTTTTTTAAGCGTCCTTTCTTTTTTATTTCTTAGCAAAAGAATTGATCAGTGAGCCATCTTCTTTTTTAAGCTCTACAGACAGTTTCTTACCTGAAGACACCACCTCTACAAATGTCCGCCCGCCTTCTCTCGGTCCACCACCGATAACCACATAATAATTATGTTCAGCATCTGGTGGATGAAAGGCAAATTTATGGGTATGGCCAGAAATCAATGCATCTATCTTATTTTTTTGCAGGATATCATGAAAACAGGCCCGGTTGTGTGCCGTGCCGTGCCATTCGTCCGAATGCAGGAAAGGTATATGGTTGACTACAATAGTATGCTTGGCTTTTTTCCGTTCCTTTGAACGTATTACCTCTTGTAGCCACTCTCGTTGCTCTAATCTATACTGATCGTAATCGACAGTGCCTGCATACACCTCGTGAGTATCAGGTTTATCTTCTCCCCCGTCCAATATGATCCAAAACACATCTCCCAAAGTAAAAGCCTGATAATATTTGTGATCAGGATAATCGAAATAACGTTTGTAATCACGGGCAAAAGACCCGCGTGTTTCATGGTTGCCACGCACCATTACAAAGGGTGTTTGTGCTGCAAACAATGTCGAGACCGGTTGCAACAATTTATCTGTCAAGTCACTTTGCTTGGTCACATAGTGGAACATGTCTCCATTCAGAATAACAAGATCTTTCCTGGCTAAAACACTCTTATTGTATAATAAAGAATAGCTGGCCACATTTTCATGTATATCGTTCAGTATCAATACCCGGTTTTCAGATGCACCATTCAACGGAAGCGCTGTACTAATGATCTCCGAACCAATTGATTCGCCATATTCAATCTTATAGGGGTCGAATTTGGTTACTTCTTTTGCCTTGACACGATAACGTAGGTTTTGGTCTTCATGTGGCACCTTAAATTTAAAAAGCGTGGCATTGGCATTTCGCATACCATCTTCCACTTGATAATAAACCTGTTTTATATTATCGCCTCCATCGAGTATTTCCACCCAAGCCAAACAAGGCCTGTTAAGCACACAACAAATCGTCACCGTGTCTTTCGTAAAATTTTGGAGATAAGGAGTGGCACTGAACCCAAAGGACGTTACTTGCTCATCGGGTAGAACGGCATCTACATTTTTTACGAGAGAGGCTCCACCGATCAATCCTACACTTTTTAGAAAAAATCGTCTATTTAATTTCATGATTTAGGATATTAAATGAACTGATTGACATATTTTGTTTTTCAGCATGAAGCTGTAAAGTTAGCTTTTTTATCCTTTTGCAGCCGATTTCCAAGCAAAATAAGATCAATAGCGATGTAAAAATTTGTTGACAAAATTATGTTTTACTACCCGTTGTGCATTTTGATACAGAAGTGCCTCTATTCATGCTGAGGCTTGCCGAA
>JBEBRE010000190.1:0-3783 GCA_040394995.1 Sphingobacterium wenxiniae | reverse complement strand
ACTTCCTGTATGATATAGATATCCTCGTTTTCCTTCTTCATCTTATAACGTTCGCGGGCTATACGCTGAATCTCACTTGGATTATATTTGGCGTCCTTAATAGATTTTTCGATATGTTCGATCTCGGTTACATAAAAATCTTTTTCTTGCTCCAGCTTATTCTTTTCCTGTTGATAAGCGAATTGCGTTCCAAAATCATATCGATCGAAGAAGCTCATCCATATCAAAAATGCCACACCGGCAATGAGATATTTATTTCGGATTAAGGCCAGAAATCTATCCATAGAACAAAATTAAAAATTAAAAATCAAAAAACAAAAAGGAGGAAGTCAGAAGTCAGAAGTCAGAAGTTAGAAATATAGCAGTATCAGCCCCCTCTACTTTCTCCCCTCCTTTGGAGGGGTTGGGGGAGGATGGTTGGGGAGAGGATTAAAAATCAGAAATAAAAAAGGGAAGCTATTTTTTCAAGCTTCCCTTTTTCTATTAAAGCCAATAACGGCTATTTGATGGCGTATTTGAAATCTTTACCGATGAAACGGGCATTTCCGCCCAATTCTTCCTCAATACGCAACAATTGATTGTATTTGGCCATACGGTCAGAACGTGATGCCGAACCGGTTTTGATCTGACCACAGTTCAATGCCACAGCTAAATCTGCGATGGTCGCATCTTCTGTTTCGCCGGAACGATGGGACATCACGGACGTATATCCGGAATTTTGCGCTAAAGAAACTGCATTAATCGTTTCTGTCAACGAACCGATCTGGTTTACTTTTACCAAGATGGAGTTGGCTGTGTGGCTATCGATACCTTGCTGTAAACGTTTGGTATTGGTTACAAATAAATCATCACCCACTAGTTGCACACGAGCACCGATTTTTTCCGTTAATAGTTTCCAGCCTGCCCAATCATCTTCTTGCATACCGTCTTCGATAGAAATGATCGGATATTTTTGTGTCAATTCAGCCAAGTAAGCCGCTTGCTCTTCCGATGTACGGATAGCACCTTTATCACCTTCAAATTTCGTGTAATCGTATTTACCGTTTACATAAAACTCCGAAGAAGCACAATCCAAGGCCAAGCAAATATCCGCACCTGGTTTGTAACCTGCTACTTCGATAGCTTTCAGAATGGTTTCGATAGCATCTTCCGTACCGTCAAACGTCGGTGCGAAACCACCTTCGTCGCCCACGGCTGTAGACAAATTGCGATCATGCAAAATCTTTTTCAAGTTGTGGAATACCTCTGCTCCCCAACGCAACGCTTCGGAAAACGAAGGAGCTCCTACCGGCATAATCATAAACTCTTGGAATGCAATAGGTGCATCCGAGTGTGATCCACCATTGATGATGTTCATCATCGGGATAGGCAAGGTATTCGCATTCACACCTCCAATGTAGCGATACAAAGGTTGGTGTGACTCCTGTGCAGCAGCCTTTGCTACGGCTAGGGAAACACCCAAAATAGCATTTGCTCCTAAATTTCCTTTATTTTCTGAACCGTCCAAATCGATCATGATCTTGTCGATGGTGTTTTGCTCAAACACATCCACACCTCTGAGGGCTTCCGCAATTTTAGTGTTTACATTTTCAACAGCTTTCAAAACGCCTTTTCCCAAGTATTTTGACTTGTCGCCGTCACGAAGCTCTACAGCCTCGTGCACACCTGTAGAAGCACCTGAAGGCACTGCCGCACGTCCAACAAAACCATTTTGTGTCGTTACATCTACCTCTACGGTAGGATTACCGCGCGAATCTAAAATCTGGCGCGCATGAACATCAATTATTAAACTCATTTTTTTATTTATCTTATTTTCTTGTTTATGTTGATCTTTATATTTTAACGGGATTGTCTAAAAAATAATTATGAAACGCTTATTTTGTCATGCTGACGATAGGAAGCATCTGTTCGTTATGCGGCATATGTATAGTTAACAGATCTCCCGATTCTCGGGACAAGCTCTCCTTTGTCGGGATGACAGAAAAAAGAATATCAGTACTTTTCAGACTGCCTCAGCGAATATAACATTTCCTTTACAGAATGTCAAATTATCCTTTGATCATCGCTACAAAGTCGTCAAACAAATAGCGCGAATCGTGCGGACCGGGAGAAGACTCCGGATGGTATTGCACTGAAAAAGCCTTCTTTCCTTTCAAACGAATGCCTTCAATAGAGTTGTCATTCAAATTAATGTGGGTGACTTCCACTTTATCAGATTGCTCAATATCTGCTGCCACCACGCCGAAACCGTGGTTTTGGGAGGTGATTTCACAACGGTCGGCAACGACATTTTTCACAGGATGGTTGATACCGCGGTGACCATTGTGCATTTTCTCGGTACGAATACCATTAGCCAAAGCCAGCATTTGGTGTCCCAAGCAAATACCAAACATAGGCTTATCGGCCTCCGTGATTTCCCTGATGGTCTGAATAGCATAGTCCATGGCCGCCGGGTCGCCGGGACCATTGGAAATAAAATAGCCATCTGGGTTCCACTGTTCCATTTCTTGGAAGGTGGTTCTTGCCGGGAACACCTTAGCATATACCTGACGGGAATCAAAATTCCGCAGAATATTTTTCTTGATGCCCAAATCCAAGACGGCTATGCGTGTAGGCGCACTTTCATCTCCATAGAAATACGGTTCTTTGGTCGATACAACGGAAGAAAGCTCCAGACCTTCCATGGATGGCACTTGCGCCAATTGGGCTTTCAATTCTTCTATATCGAGGTTTTCTGAAGATATAATAGCATTCATAGCTCCTTTATCGCGGATATGACGCACCAATGAGCGTGTATCGATATCGGATATGCCGACCAAATTTTCTTGCTCAAAATACGTTTGGATAGAAGAGTCAGCCATCTGACGACTGTAGTTGATGTTATAGTTTTTGCACACCAATCCCGCTATCTGAATTTTTGCGGATTCCGTATCGTCTTCATCGATGCCGTAATTACCGATATGCGCGTTTGTGGTTACCATAATCTGCCCGTAGTAAGAGGGGTCTGTGAAAATTTCCTGATAACCCGTGGTTCCCGTATTGAAACAGATTTCACCTGTCGTCGTTCCAATCTTTCCGGCGGCCTTACCGTGGTAAACCGTTCCGTCTTCGAGCACCAAAATTGCCGGTAATTTACTGTAGTTGGTCATTCTTTTATTGTTATTATATTGTTATCTCTTTTCTTTAGACATAAAAAAAGCCCAAACGGGCTAAACATCAATTAAATATAAACTTGGTCAATGTAAACATTGATACCTTTCGACATTGCGATGAGATATGTTACCTCATTTTTCACGGAAGACAAAGGTAATGTTTAAAAATCAAAAGTAAAAAGTAAAAAGTAAAAAAGATTGAGAAGTCAAAAGTTAGAAGTCAGAAAGAATTGAAAACTGTTTATGAATTAACAATTAATCATTAACAATCTCCTGCACCCGGCCGATCTGCCCATCGGTAAGACGCACCTTAATGCCTCTGTGGTGATAGGGTGCCGAAGTTAGCAGGTCCTTAACGATGCCTTCTGTTAAAATGCCGGTACGTTGATCTTTTTTCAAAACAATGTTTACCAACATACCGGGCTTGACGTCTGCCCTTTTTCTACCGTCCATATTCTTTAGCGTGTTGCGATTTGCGTATCGAAGAAAGAAACCGTTAACAATTACGAATTATGAATTACGAATTACGAATTAACAATTTATCATTCATCATTAACAATTATTGATTTTACCACTCGTTGTGCATTATAAGCTCTATTTTGTCATCCTGACGATAGGAAGGATCTAAAAA
>JBEBRE010000189.1:0-3818 GCA_040394995.1 Sphingobacterium wenxiniae | reverse complement strand
TCCTATATTAACGGGATATGCATTCGTTTGGCGAGATATGTCACCCCTCTGTGGTTCATGGTGTAATTGAACTCCTTAAACGATAATCATCAAACCACGTAGTGGTTATTTCTAAGCCGTAGGACTGAAATGATGACAGAAAAATGAATTTCCGTTAAAAAAGCCCCGCAGTGTCTCGCCAAAGGCGATGATAGCGGTGACATTATCTGTTATCCCGAAATCAGATTATATTGGAAATCTCAAAGCCCCTGACTTTGGTCAAGGCAATTGTCAGCACATTTCTCCAATTTTATAAAAAGGTCGTTCAGACGACAAAAAATCAATCGGAAATATCTTTACAGGGAAAAATGATCGGCATCCTTCAAGAAAGGCAAGTCTTCTCTTGTCTTTTTTAAATCGGCTGGATTTAGTGTGAAAGTGTATAAATCTTCATCCTCTGGCTTATAATACACCACGTCCCCTGCTGGCGATATGCACATAGATCCCCCGGAATAGTAAACCTCGTTGCCATCATAGCCCACACGGTTAACGCCAATGACATATGCCTGGTTTTCAATAGCACGTGCCGGAATCAGTGCCCGCCAGTGTGCAGAACGCTTATCGGGCCAACTAGCAGTATACACCAACAAGTCGTATGCGCCTTCTGAATTACGCGACCACACCGGAAAACGCAAGTCGTAACATATCATCGGACAGATCTTCCAGCCTTTCAATTCGACAATAACTCTTGAACTGCCTGCCGTGAAAACCTGATCTTCCTGTGCCATACCAAACAAATGGCGTTTGTCATAGTGCACAAAGTTGCCATCCGGATACATCCACACGAAACGGTTATAATATTTGCCACCCTCCTCCACCATTAATGTACCTGCGATCACACAATCATACTTTTTCGCATGCTCGTAAAGCCAGTGCATGGTAATGCCATTCATGGTTTCGGCACATTTTTCAACATTCATCGTGAAACCAGTATTAAACATTTCAGGCAACAAAATGAGATCTGTTTTCTCTTTCAGAGCTGATAAGCGAAGCGAAAGATTACTGAGGTTCTTCTCAACGTTTTCCCAAAATAAATAAGCCTGAAATATTGTAATTTTTATCGGTTCCATATCAAAAATCAGCAAATTGCTAAGATTATGTAAAGTGATGTGTTGACAAATTAATCAAAAAAAAGAACTTCATCAAGTGTTACCTGAAAAAGACTTATTTGGAGCGATGCAACAATGCATTGGCCAAGGTAAAAAGCGATTGTTTTTTTTCATCGGCCACTCGTATGGCCCGAAGTCTTTCATAAGCTATTTCCGTGAATTTCTCCTTTTGATAAATAGCTAACGTAGGAATATCATATTTAGCATACAACATCCTCATTTTTTCGATTTTTTGAGGCTCGGTAGCTATATCTCCATTCAATAGCAAAGCTAATGTTCCCTTGTCTTCCGGAGCGATTAATTCGTTAAGCTTAACATATAAAATCGTTTTTTTGTTCGCCAGTATATCCCCTCCTACCTGCTTTCCAAATGTGCGAGGATCGCCGTATACATCCAATATATCATCCTGCAATTGAAAAGCTATACCCAAGTTTACGCCAAAATCATATAGCAATTCCTGATCGTGTTTATCTGCGCCGGCAATAATGGCGCCCATTTGAAGCGCCCCCCCTAACAACACGGAAGTTTTCAATCGAATCATATCGATATATTCAGCTTCGCTTACAATATCCCTCGTTTCAAAATCCATGTCGATCTGTTGACCTTCACATACTTCCAAGGAAGTTTTATTGAAAAGTTGCAACAAAGGCACCATTTTGTCCGATGGGGACTTGGCCAATTCCTCATAAGCTTTCACCAACAGTGCGTCACCCGAAAGGATAGCCACGTTATCGCTCCATTTTTGATGAACAGTAGGTTTACCTCTGCGCAAGGGCGCTTTGTCCATGATATCATCATGGATCAACGAAAAATTATGGAAATATTCGATGGCTAAGCTTGCCGAAATAGATTTTTCTACCGCCTGTTCATCAAATAGCGCCGCCCCCATCAAGACCAATTGCGGACGAATCCGTTTCCCGGACAGAGAAAGAATATAGCGGATCGGTTCATACAATTTATGAGGTTGGCCTGGAAAAACAGCCTTTTTTAAACTTTGTTGAATGATTTCGGCGTATACTGAATTATTAAACATCGCAAAAAATATAGGCGAAGATACGGATAAATTTTGGTCTTGTTTTTTCATATCCATAAAATGTCGTTGAAATACATATGAAATGATGATGGTTGAGGGAAGAATAAAATATAGCTGAAATGCTATCTTTGCATAAAGCACTTATCCATGAGGATCTTTATTATTCACAATTTCTACCAACATGCAGGTGGCGAGGATACCGTCTTCCATCAGGAAGTGCGCGAACTCTCCAAACAGCATGAGGTAGAAGTGTTTACCTGCAAAAATTCAAAAGGCTGGAAAGGTATCCTTCAATATGGCTGCTATCCTTGGAATGTGTTTGTGAGTACACAAATATCCAAACGTGTCCGGCAATTCCGGCCGGATGTGGTACATATCCATAACATGCATTACGCTCTTGGCCCCTGGATCATTCGAACGCTTCATCAACTGGGTGCGCCAATTGTCCTCACCTTGCACAATTACAGGTTGCTATGCCCTTCAGCCACGTTATTCTTTCGGGGAAAACTATTCAAAAACAGCATTCACGAAGATTTTCCATGGACAGCCGTCAAAAACAGGGTGTTGGAGGGATCTTTTGTTAAAACCTTGATAACAGGGTTTACCTATTGGTTTCATCGTAAAATCGGCACGTGGAATATGGTGGAGAGCTTCATTGTGCTTTCGGATTTTGCCAAGCACATGTTTACGACATCTACTTTCCCTGTCCCGGCAACCCGATTCGTCGTAAAGTCCAATGCCGTAGATGTGATGCCTGTTTCAGAAAAACGCGAAGATCAGTTTGTGTATATCGGTCGATTGTCAGAAGAGAAGGGCATCCTGCCCTTGCTGGAAGCTTTTGCGGATTTGCAAGCCAATATCGATGTATTTGGCTTGGGACCTCAACAAAACCAAGTGGAAACGTTAGCACAACAACACCCCAACATCCACTATAAAGGGTTTCAGAATAAGGAAATCCTCTCAAGAGCACTTGCTTCTGCCAATGCGCTGCTTGTTCCTTCGGTATGCTACGAAGGCATGCCTATGACCATTATCGAGGCTTATGGTTATGGTACGCCCGTGCTCGCCAGCAATATTGGTATTTTAAGCGAAATGGTCGTACCTTTGTTTACAGGATTGCACTTTGATCCTTATTCACCAGGCAGTATTAAAGAAACAGTCCTTGCTTGGGAAAATTTGGATCGTTCACAAAAAGAACAGATATACCGCAATTGTCGTGAGGAGTATGTAAAACAGTATACGATTCCCGAAAACATAGAAAAATTAGAAATCATTTATCGCCAAGCGATAGCAAAACAAGGAGATTATGGCAATAATAGTAATGGATAAGTTGGGTTTGGCTTCGGTCATCCAAGAGCAATTGGAAACGGTTTACGATCCGGAACTAAGGCCCGCCAACATCGTTGATTTGGGATTAGTCTATGAAATCATCACTAAAGAAGATGGTGTAGCCAAAATCGTCATGACATTGACCGCTCCGGGCTGTCCCGTGGCCGGCGAGCTGATGGACGAAGTACAACGAAAAGTGGCTGCTCTCCCAGGCATAAAAGAAGCCTTGGTCGAGCTGACTTTCGACCCGCCTTGGACAAAAGACATGATGAGTGAGGAAGCGAAATTGGAATTGGGATTTATGTAAA
>JBEBRE010000188.1:0-3835 GCA_040394995.1 Sphingobacterium wenxiniae | reverse complement strand
AGTCCCCATTTGAGAGATTGAGAAGTATCTCAATACGCAATACTCTGTACTCAATACGCAATACTCAATACGCTATACTTAACTATTCTTTTCCTCATATTCCTTCATGGCATCCACTAAGGCGTGGATAGAGCTAATGCCTAACGCATTGTAAATTGACGCTCTGAACCCTCCTACCGAACGGTGGCCCTTGATACCGATAAGGCCTCTTTCTTTCGCCAATTCCAAAAATGCGGCTTCTTGTTCAGGAGTGTCCATGACAAACGTCACATTCATGCGAGAGCGGTCTTCCACATTGGCCGTTCCCTTGAAAAACGGATTGCGATCGATTTCATCATACAAGGTACGCGCTTTGATGATATTTTCCTGTTCAATAACAGCGACACCGCCTTTTGCTTTCAGCCAACGTAGATTCAGCATGGAAACATATATGGAATAAACCGGTGGTGTGTTATACATGGATCCGGCTTTTGCATGTGATTGGTAGTCGAAAATGGTCGGGATAGTCTTTCCTGACTTACCCAGTATATCATTTTTCACAATGACCAACGTCACACCCGCCGGCCCCATGTTTTTCTGTGCACCGGCATAGATCAAATCAAAATCTGCCACATTGATCACACGGCTTAAAATATCCGATGACATGTCTACAACAGTAGGGATGCTGGTTTGCGGTTTATCAAAAACCTCTGTACCATAAATGGTATTGTTCGATGTATAATGAAAATAAGTGGCGTCCGAAGGCACTGTAAAATCTTTGGGAATATACGTGTAATTTTTATCGGAGGACGAAGCAACAATTTCTACTGTACCAAACTTAGATGCTTCTTTGGCTGCCTTGGTGGCCCAAACGCCCGTATCCAAATACGCTGCTTTACCGCCTTCCGGAAGCAAATTCATAGGCACCATTGCAAACTGCTGACTGGCGCCGCCCTGCAAAAACAATACAGAATAACCATCCGGCACTTGGAGCAATTCACGCACCAAAGCCTCTGCTTCCACAACAACCTGCTCGAAATCTTTGGAACGGTGCGAAATCTCAAGAATAGAAAGTCCAGTATTGTTGAAATCAATTACTGCCTCTGCGGCTTCTTGAAATACTTCCTTTGGAAGGATGCATGGTCCTGCCCCAAAATTATGTTTCATTGCTAACGTGTTTATAGTAAATTAATTAAACAAAAATCCATTTAACTTCCCGTTGTTAAACGCAGTGCAAAAGTAGGTTAAATTTTAATAAATTGCCACATATTCAACCAGTTTTTTGAAAAATAACCAAATATTACCTTTTATTGATAAAAAAATGACAGAACAAAACCGTTTGCATAACGAAAATGCCTTAATGGGAAAAACCCCTAAAATAATCCGTCATTCATTTGCAAAACTTACAACAATACCTTATTTTTGTTGCGTTATTAGTAAATGATGACATACTTGCGCACATATCACATCCGTTTCCATCATCGCCATGTTGGCGATATGTAATTTAATGTGTTTCTACGTGAAGCAAGATTCCCCGACTATATTTCTTTTATTTATATCTTTAACGACAAAAATCTTATGTTTTTTGCTACTGAAAAATTTGCTTGCAGTAGTTACAAACTAAAACAATTTATTCTGACGAAACCTGTCCGCTACATGTCGGATAAGATTCATCACTATTAAAAAACAACTATTTAGATGAAAAATCTGAAAATTGCCATACAAAAATCGGGTAGATTAAACGAGAAATCTGTCCAATTGCTCAAAAACTGTGGACTTGATTTTGAAAACTACAAAAGCTCCCTGATGACGACGGTTAATAATTTCAATCTGGAGATTTTGTTCCTACGCGACGACGATATCCCGGGGTATGTAGCACAAGGTATTGCTGACCTCGGCATCGTGGGTGAGAATGTCATCGATGAAACCCAAGCAAAAGTCTCTTATCTGCAACGTTTGGGTTTTGGACGGTGTACGTTGAAAATTGCCATTCCCAAAGATTCATCGATAGAAGATTTGAAGGATCTCAACGGCAAGTCTATCGCCACCTCCTATCCTGTCATCCTACAACAGTTTTTAGATGACCACCATATCAAAGCGGCAATCCAGGAAATATCCGGTTCGGTAGAAATCGCACCGGGCTTAGGATTGAGCGATGCGATCTGCGATATTGTGTCGACTGGTGGCACCTTGAAAAGCAACGGTCTGAAACCCTTTGTAGATGTACGCCGTTCCGAGGCCATTTTAATTGGCCGCGAGGGGTTAGAAGAGAATCCTATCCTCTGTGAATTGCTTCAACGCATCCAATCGGTTTTGCGGGCAAAAGAGACAAAATATGTCGTGCTTAACGTTGAGAAAATCAATTTACCACAGATAACCGAGCTCCTACACGGTGTAAAAAGCCCAACGGTCGTACCCTTGGCCGAAGAAGGATGGGTGGCTGTCCACACAGTGATTACCGAGGACGATTTTTGGGAAAAAATCAACAAGTTGAAAGCTGCAGGCGCACAGGGAATCGTGGTCATGCCTATTGAAAAAATCATCCTGTAAGATGCTAAAATCCTATTCATACAGCGAGCTGTCCGAAACAGCCATTCAAAATCTTATCGCCCGCAACACCGATGCCAATCACGCTATCCAGGATACGGTGTTGCAGATCATCGACGATGTCAAAACAAAAGGCGATGCATCGTTAAAGGAGCTGGCAGCCAAGTTTGACAAAGTAACCCTGAACAAGCTTTTCTTGGACAAAGAAGAAATAGCGGCATTGGCCATGACCATTACGCGTGAACAACAGCGCGCCTTGGAAATTGCCTTTCAGAATATTCACAAATTTCATAGCATACAGCTCCGTCGCGAGCGAAAGGTAGAAACCATGCCGGGCGTCAGTTGTTGGCGTGAAGTGCGGCCAATCGAAAAGGTCGGTCTCTACATTCCCGGAGGCTCAGCCGTTCTGCCCAGTACGTTGCTTATGCTGGGTGTGCCGGCAAGGATTGCCGGATGCAAGGAGATCGTGGTCTGTTCGCCTCCGCAAAACAACGGCAAGATCAATGGTTTTGTGGCCTATTGCCTTCATCTTTTAAAAATCGATAAAATCTATTTGGTGGGTGGTGCACAGGCTGTAGCCGCTATGGCTTACGGAACGGAAAGCATTCCGAAAGTGGATAAAATTTTCGGTCCGGGCAATCAGTTTGTCACCAAAGCCAAAAGCCTGGTGCAGGGCATGACCAACGTCAGCATCGATATGCCGGCAGGTCCGTCTGAAGTATTGGTCATTGCCGATGAGACAGCGCAACCGGCGTATGTTGCTGCCGACCTATTGGCCCAAGCCGAACATGGTCCCGATAGCCAAGCGGTGCTGGTAGCCACCTCTTCTGTCCTCGTAGAAGCTGTTAATGCATCGCTGGCGCAGCAATTAGCTGTTTTACCACGTGCGGAAATCGCCAAGTTGGCTATTGAGAATTCCTATGCCGTTGTCACCAACGATTTGCAGGAAGCGATGCAATTTTCCAATCGGTATGCTCCTGAACACCTTATTCTGGAAACGGACCAGTGGGAGGTATTGATCCGGCGGATCAACAATGCCGGTTCGGTCTTTTTGGGACATCTCACCCCGGAAAGTGCAGGTGATTATGCTTCCGGAACAAACCATACCCTGCCTACTTCAGGTTATGCGCGCTCCTATTCGGGGGTATCGGTCGATTCTTTTGTCAAGAAGATTACCTTTCAGCACATCTCTGAAGAAGGTTTACAGCATATCGGTTCGACCGTTGAAATATTGGCAGAACTTGAAGGATTGCATGCACACAAAAATGCAGTGAGTATCCGGAAAGAGGGTTAATGGATTCTGTGGGTG
>JBEBRE010000187.1:0-3886 GCA_040394995.1 Sphingobacterium wenxiniae | reverse complement strand
TTTGCAACATGTCTATAAAAGTAAATAATCTCCATAAGGCATACGGTCAGCAAAAGGCGGTAAACCAAATTTCTTTTGCCATAGCCCCAGGCAATATCGTTGGTTTTTTAGGGCCAAATGGAGCCGGAAAATCAACAACCATGAAGATATTAGCCGGATTGATTCCGGCCGATAGCGGTGAGGCTTTTATACAGGAGCTGAGTGTTCGGGAACATCCGTTAGCTATTAAGAAAACACTGGGATTTCTGCCTGAAAACAATCCCCTTTATATGGACATGTATGTTAGGGAGATTTTACGTTTTGAAGCCGACACACATGGCATCAAACATCCTCAAAAACGTATCGAAGAAGTGATTGCGCAAACTGGTCTGGGAAGCGAACAACACAAAAAAGTTCATCAGCTTTCCAAAGGCTATAAACAGCGGCTCGGATTGGCTATGTGCATCATTCACGATCCGCAAGTCTTGATTTTGGACGAACCCACTTCCGGATTGGATCCTAACCAAATTTTGGAAATCAGGGCTTTGATAAAGAATCTGGGCAAGAAAAAAACAGTCCTCATCTCTACCCATATCATGCAAGAAGTGGAAGCCATCTGCGATGAGGTAATTATTCTTCACAAAGGTGTTATTAAAGCTCATTTCACGATAAAAGATATGCCACACCAATATCCTGGCCAATCGCTAGAAGACATTTTTGTAGCGTTGACAAAATGATAATACAAAACTTTTTTCCGACTTAGCTGTTCCTTTCTAAAACAGTTTTGCATATGAAATACGCATGTTTCCAAAAAACAAAAACGCATGAGTATTCAATACCTGTTCGTATACACGCATATGCGCATTGAAAAAATAAATAATACACATTATGAAAAAAGGAATATTATTTTTTGTGCTTTTAGGTGGCTTTAGCCTTGGATTGCACGCACAATCCATCGAAACGAGGCCTCAAGCGTCTGCAGACGTAGGACTAACGCCTATAAAAAAGGGTAATTGGATGGTCGGCGGATCGGTTGGAAATATCGGATATAGTTTTGAGGGAAAAGCCTTTAACGTCCAAGTACAACCCCGCGCCGGTTATTTCATCACGGACGGATTAGCATTAGGAGCACAGGCCACATTAGGCTTCAAAGCCGTGAAAGACGTGGATAATGAATGGAATTACGGGATTGCTCCTTTCGTTCGTTATTATTTTCCTGGCGGGGCAACTGCTTCCAGCCGCTTCTTCACACAAGGTGACATCGGCATTGCAGGAGGTTCTGCAGGCGATGCCGTTTCTTTGGCATTAGGTGCTAATATCGGCTATGCCCATTTTATTACGCAGACCGTGGCATTAGAAGCGATGTTGGGTTACAACTACACGAAAGCTAACGTTAACATAGGCGATAAGGCCACAGGCTTAGGCGTAGGTGTTGGTTTCCAAATTTATTTGCCGGGAAAAAGATAAAAGAAATCGCTTTATGACAATTTTTAAAAGAGAAGGTGTTTTCCGCGAGGGAAAGCACCTTCTTGTTTTACAGCCGTCAAATTCCTATTTTCGAGCAGATAAAATCGATTGAAAATTGTTGAACATCTATAAAAAAGAAATCACAGGCTATTTTAACTCGCTGATTGGCTATTTGGCCATCGCCCTATTTTTGTTATTATCTGGCTTAGTGCTGTGGGTATTTCCCGACACGTCCATTTTAGATGCCGGCTATGCCACATTGGAAGGTTTTTTCTCCCTTGCACCCTATTTGCTTCTTTTTTTAATTCCGGCCATCGCCATGCGTTCCATCGCCGGTGAAAAAGCCGATGGAACGTATGACCTGCTCTTAAGCAGACCCAACACGCTCCAAAATATCGTATTGGGAAAATATTTCGGGATCCTAACCATTGGGCTCTTAGCCATATTACCGACGACAGTATACGCTATTTCGCTGTATTTTTTGGCTTATCCACAGGGGAACCTGGACATCGGCGCTACCATAGGTTCGTACCTCGGTCTCCTGTTTCTGATGTGTGTCTATGCCGCCATCGGTATTTTTTGTTCCGCATTGACCAAAAATCCTATTGTGGCGTTCCTTTTAGCCGTGTTTGCCTGCTTTATTGCCTATTATGGTCTTGAGGCCGGAAGCTTGCTCTCCATTTTTAGTGGAACCGCCGATTCGATTAAGAATTTGGGTATTCAGGACCACTATTACAGCATTAGCCGTGGTGTCCTTACTGCTAAAGATGTGGTCTACTTCATTTCGCTCTCCTTGCTGTTCCTTATTTTCACCATAGGGCATTTAGGACGTTTTTTTCGGAAAAGAAAGAAAACTTTTTCGGCGTATGGTGTGGCCATCCTCCTCTTTTTCCTGCTCAATAGTGTTACCTTTACCAACCTTTTTGGAAGACTGGACTTGACCGAGGACAAGCGCTTTACACTAACAGGCACCTCGAAAGAACTTGTGCGAAATCTTTCCGAAAACATTTACATCACGATATTCTTGGATGGAGACCTGCCTAGCGGGTTTGAACGCTTAAAAAGAGCCTCCATCGATATGGCAAACGACTTGAAAGCGCAGTCAAAGGGAAACATCAAGTTTACCGTTATTGATCCATTGGCCGGAAGCCAAAGCGAGCAACAGGATTTTACCCAAGCACTGATCGAACGCGGCGTTTTCCCGACAAACCTCAGCGTGAAAACAGATGCGGGCTTAACACAGAAGCTCATTTTCCCGAGTGCCATTGTCAGTACCGAGGAGCAGGAAATCGTGGTGAATCTATTGCACCAAAAAACGGGTGCAACACCGGAAGAATCCTTAAACAATTCCATTCAAAATCTGGAATATGCTTTTGTGTCGGCCATCGGAAAGGTCACCCAACAACAAACAGCTTTTATCGGATTTACAGAAGGACATGGCGAACCGTCGGACTTGGAATTGTACGACGCCATGCACAGCATTATGGCAGGCAATCAGGTGGGACGGGTCAACCTTGATTCCGTCACTTACGAATCGTTGCAACAGCTCAGCATCTTGTTTGTGGTGAAGCCCACTAAAGCTTTTTCAGAAAGCGACAAATATAAAATAGACTATTTTGTACGCAACGGTGGCCGTGTGGTGTGGGCCATAGACCAAATTGATGCCAGTTTGGATAATCTAAGGCAAACCGGAAGCCAACCGCTCATTGGACGACAGCTCAATTTGGACGATTTGTTTTTCCTATACGGATTTCGATTGAACTACAATTTATTGGCAGATCTCAATTGCGGACAGATTCCATTGTCGGTGGGTAATATGGGAGGGCAATCACAAATAGAATTAGTACCTTGGTATTTCTTTCCCATCTTGATGCCCACCAGCCAAAACCCGATCGTCAAAGACCTGGACGGTATCCGCACAGAATTTATCGGCACGATTGACACCATTGAAACACCTCAAATCCGCAAAGAAATACTGCTCAGCTCCTCTCCTTTCTCAAGGACAATCTCTACCCCTACTCCCATTTCGCTGCAAATGGTGGAAGAAACACCGGACCCAGCACAATTCAAGACTAAACCACAACCGGTGGCCTTATTACTGTCGGGCAAGTTTCCTTATATCTTCCAAAATAGGCCTGCACCTCAAGGTATACAAGAGGCTATGGATCTGACATCGGTGAGCAACGAAGCCAAAATGCTGGTATTTGCCGATGGTGATTGGTTGATCAACCAAGTGAACAGCAAAGACCAATCGCCTTACCCCTTGGGATGGGACAGGTATACGGAGCAACAATTTGCAAACAAAACGCTCTTGCAGAACATCGTGGATTACTTGTTGCATGATGAAAAGATTATTGCTCTGAGAAATAGAGAAGTCAAGCTTCGTTTGCTCGACCAGGCAAAAGTCAAGGCAACAAAAACATCTTGGCAGGCCATCAAT
>JBEBRE010000186.1:0-3888 GCA_040394995.1 Sphingobacterium wenxiniae | reverse complement strand
CATAAACCGCTGTGGAAGCTATATCTTTCAACACCTCTACTGAAGCTATATTATCTAAATCGATATTGCTTAACAGGTTGTTTTCTGGCCCTATCTGGTCTACATCATACGCCTGTATCATATAGGAAAAAGGGTGGCTACCAATGAGAGGGATGCCGTCTAATACTACCAAAGGCTGGTTCAAATAGACATCTTTGTGACTGAAAATAGGGGTAGAAATACCTCGGATAAACATGTAACTGGGGGTGCCGGGTTCGCCATTAGGTTCAGCGATATATAGACCTGCGGTTTCGCCTTTTAATTGTTGTGCAACAGTAGCATGGCCATGCATAGAAATGTCTGCGAGAGGTTTATGCACAGATTTAGTACGAATGTCCTTGAAATTCAATTCAAAAACAGAATCCAAGAGCAACGGGACTGTATCCTGAGATACCATGGCCGGATAAATAGAAATGAAGGCTTCAGTGTTCGCCAAAAGTCGAACGTGAAACAACAATAAAAGTAATACAGCAGGTATACCGACATTATATGTATACGGAAATCTCTCCTTCATATAAATTTAGGTTTTTAAGTTTTTTAAAATTGATGATCTGATTTATTAGGTTCTGCAATCTAATTTTTGGTATGCCTATGGATACCACCACATTTTGTGTCTCAACATAGTTTTAATGGTTTTCTAAATAACGTTTATAATTTATTAACGATGATAAACATGCTTTTAGGATTACAAAATCGTTTTAGCACGTGTTAACTACACTTTAATATAAAATTAGTAGGATAAAATGCCGTGTGTAAGTGGTTTCTTACAATGCAAATAATATGATTAAGCGATAATGTAAAGTTCCCCCATCCTCTAATATTTAGTTTAAAAATCGGACAATTAGTTATAATTTATGAAGCTAATGTAAGTCAATAAAATCGTTTTAGCAAATTTTTTTTGTTTTTTTTCCAAAATGTGTTTTTGGGATAACGAAAACGATTGCGTAAACGACTTGTTACCTTTGTTTGAACCGTGATTTTGATGAAAGACGAAAAGACCGAGAAATCTGCTTTGTCACAAAATCACGGCTCAGTTTTTATTGTTTCAGTTTTCCCTCTAGCATTTTTATGAAATAACCACCTACGACTGACCGAGCTTTAAATCCTGATCTTTCGGGTTTGTCGGTATATGTCCAATCGGACATCGGCACGCGGTGTATTGTTTCATTCATAAAGCTGTGAACTGGTTTGATAAATTGTTGGAAAGAGTTCAAGTCATTTGCCATTGCTGCTGTCCAGAAAATCCAATCCGTCTTCGTATACGTCCTACGGCTGTCAAGTGGCAGACCGTATTTATTCTGTTTCGTTAAATAATAACGAATCTCGGTGGGGATAATGTTCGGATCGAAAATCTGCATATCTAATAACTTATCCCAAACGAGGTTGTATTTTTGGCTCCAGGTATTGGGCTTGTCAAACGTCAATCTATAATGGTCGCCGTCATTGGCCATTTGTTTCCATTTGGAAGACATTTCCCTAGCGATATTAATATATTTATCTGCAACAGTCTCTCTTCCCATCATCCTAGCCAGATAGCCATAAGAAGCAATTCCTAAGATGGCTTTTACGGAAAGGTTAGCGTTATGTGCAAAATGTCCGGCAAAATCGTCGGTGCAGAGTTGATTTTCCGGATCAAGCCCTTTTTCTACCAAATAATCAACCCAAGTGGTAAGTACATTCCAATGGGACTTGGCATAATCGGCGTGACCTTCTACTTTGGCTATAGCATAAGTAAGAATCAGCATATTGCCACTTTCTTCAACTGGCATGTCCCCACCATAGGTCTGTCCGTTTGCAAGGGGATAGGTGCCAATATCGTGTGCGGCGAACGGCTTAGTCCATTTTCCGGATTCGGAATAATAGAAAATAAAATTAATTAATGCTTTTGCCAATTCAGGATTATAATATAAGAACAGCGGTGAAGAAGGATAGGTGACATCCACTGTGCCGATGGAGCCATTGCTATCATTTTCTTTTGAAAGCCATAAAAGATCACCGTTTGGTGCTTCCACTAATTTATGGGCCGCAATCGCCTGTCTATAAGCCAAGGCACATAATTCAGCATATTCTTTTCCATAAATGGCATAATCCCCCATGAATTTTTGATCAAAGCCATTGGCTCTTTGCAACATGTCTTGATGTTCGGCAAGAGATGTGGAAATTTCTTGTTCGATGGTACGATCCCCAGATTTGTTCCAATAAGGTCGGAGGTTGTTCCCAAAATATTGAATGGCAAAGACATCGTCATATGCAATCACAATTTTATCTTTGATAGACCCCGTCCCTTTATGTTTTTTAATCAGCGCCAACTGGGGAACAGCATTTTCGTTTTCCGATGACTTTGCCTTTACTGAAGTAAACTGTTGCCTCAATAGGCTTGCACTGCCGGTTAACCCTTGTGCATTCGTATTGCTAGAAGCCATGTAAAAATATCCCCAATCATTTCGTACATGATCTCCTTTGCGCCCTAAAATGTTCTGAGCTTTGCTGCCTGTCTTTAAATAGACAATTCCGTCCTTTTCATAGCTTTCAACAGTTGACTCTTGTGAAGGTAGATGTAGGGCCCAACTTGGTGATGCCTCAAAATAGAGCGCTACATCAACCGTTTTGTTGGAAATAATTTCATAAGTTAAATAATTCACAGGTCTGGATAAAAGATGCAGGTTGTCGAGGAAAAGCGGAGCAGTAAAAGTCAGTTTGAGTTGTACATCTCCGCAGGCAAAAAGATAGTGTGTCTGCATAGGTTGTACGTCTACACTGAGCTGTTTAGCCTCCTTGGCAAAATATTTTTTACTATTGTTCTCCACCAACAATCCCATGTCGAGAAATCCGTTTGCCCCTGTGTTATGACAATAAGCAGCTAAGATGTTTTTCCCCTTTTTTAAAGTTTTTAAGGCTTCTGGAGATAATTTTGCGCGTTTATTTTTTCCAGTAGCTCTTCCGGTATAGACGATACGTATGCCATTTACATATACCTCTGCATCGTCATCATGGGAGTATTCTATATATACATCCTTTCCCTTGACGTTCTCATGCAAAGTGATCTCCCTTCTCACCCAAATTTTTTCTGCTGTCCAATCGGTCTTGCTAAGTGGTTCGCTTTCCATTGTCCCGAAAGCACCCTTGCCCTCTTGCCATTGAGCATCATCATAGGTTACGCTGGTCCAATTATCTGCAGGTTTTTCTGTTACATACTTTCCTGCCCAAGGTTTATCTTCTCCGTTTGGCACTAAAGACCTCAGTTCGATATCTTCTGTGCCCATGAATCTGTATACCTCATTGTTAATTTTGATAGCACCTAAAAAGGGCAATTTTTTGTCTGACCAATGCGAAACGGTAGATTCGTACAAGTTGTCCGAATAAGACCACGCACTCATATTAGGATCGATGGTAATCAATGGATAAGCAGGAGCGCGTAAATCGTTTTTGGCAGTTTGCCCTTTTGTAGCGACGCTACAAAAACAAAAAATAAGTAACGTGAAAAATAATCTTGCCATGATAGGTTTAAAAAATTGTTCCCAAATGTATAAATAAGGCAAGAGAACTGCAAAAGTTTTTTATGAAAAATTTTTATTGATAAAAGGGTTTAGCAGTTGTGTAACAAGATGTCTATGTGATTCTTTTGGACGAGACGGAGTTCAGGGGATTTTGAAACATGCGTAACCTATTTGACGGATGTCGGACATTTTGAAGTGATACCTCCAGTGCTTTTCATCCGAAAAATTAACGAATATTTTATTATCTTGCCTTTGCAATTGGACACCGTAGCTATTTACCTAATTATACTTTGATTATATATTGAAATATAAAGAAGAGGGTAAACGGCACTGTCTAACTAAAAATGCAACG
>JBEBRE010000185.1:0-3892 GCA_040394995.1 Sphingobacterium wenxiniae | reverse complement strand
CCCGGCGCCCCCTTCCCTCGCGGTCGGGACTGCAAAAGTAGAAACTTTTTCCTATTCATCGCAAGTATTTGGTTAAAAAAACAAGCCAAAAACTCCTAACCTACTCATGGATTGATAGATAATTTTTTACACACGACGCTTAGACGCATTAAATTTCTCTTTTTTTCAATGCTTCTCTAACTTTAGGCGCGATATGCGTTCCAAACAGTTCAATGGATTTCATCATATCTTTATGATCAGGGCTACCCACATCCATATGGGCAGAAAAACGAGTCAAGCCAAAGAGTTCAATGCTATGTAGGATTTTCTCCACGGCGTGGTTGACATCCCCAACAATTAAATGTCCATGGATAGACCTTCCGAAATCGTATTGCGATCGTTGATAAGATGGCCAGCCTCTAGAAGCACCTATCCTGTTCATCTGGGCGGCGTAAATAGGGTAATATTTGTCGGCTATTTCCTTGCCGTTCGCACCAAAGAATGCGTGCATATGAACGCCTACCTGAAAATCGTCCATAGCGTGTCCATTGTCCACCCATGCTTGCTGGTAGACTTCAAATAAGGGTTTGAAGTTCTCTATCGCACCACCGATGATCGCAAACATCACAGGCAACCCCATCCTTCCTGCCCGAATGACCGAAGAAGTAGTTCCTCCTACGGCCACCCAAATAGGCAGACGGTTGTTTTTTGGCCTCGGGAAAATCGGCTGATTAAGCAACGGTTTACGAAATCTACCAGACCATGTGACGGTATCTTGTGTATTTAGGCGTGTCAGCAATGCTAATTTTTCTTCAAACAGTTCGGAATAATCTTTTAGATCGTAACCGAACAAGGGAAACGACTCAATAAAAGATCCCCGGCCCGCCATAATCTCTGCTCGGCCATCCGAAAGAAGATCTATCGTCGTAAAATCCTGAAACAATTTTACCGGATCAGCCGAGCTGATAACGGAAACCGCGCTCCCCAACTTAATGTTTTTGGTTACGCTTGCGGCCGCTGCTAAAACAATTTCCGGAGAGGCTACTGCATAATCCTCACGGTGATGCTCACCTATTCCGAAGAAATCCAGTCCGACCTCATCCATCAGCTTGACTTCCTCAATAATTTCCTGCATGCGTTGGGCCGCAGCTTGTATCTTACCGGTAATCGGATCTATTTGAAGATCACCGAACATACCTATACCTAATTCAATCATAATTATTCTCCTTTTCAGACACAAAAATAGCCTTCGAGCGCATGACAGACATTGATGTATATCAAGAAATAGCTATCCGTGTATATATTCTTTGGTACCGTAGCTCTGGATAAGCTTTCCTTCAAAATCGAGCCATTCTTGCCATCTCTTGTCCACATTTACGTCCGTTGTATATTTACGCGCAAAATGGAGAAAGGTTTTGTAGTGGTTTGCTTCCGACACCATTAAGTCATAATAAAACTTAGCCAATTCCTCGTCTTTGATATTCTTGGTAAGTACACGAAAACGTTCACAGCTTCGCGCTTCTATCATGGCCGCAAAGAGCAAACGGTCTATAAACGCCTGATTGCGAGAACCGTCTTTCTTGGAAAACTTCATCAATTGTCCTACATAATCATCTTTACGCTCACGTCCCAGCGTATAGCCCCTTGCTTTAATAATATCGATGACCATTTGAAAATGTTGCATCTCTTCAATGGCAATAGCGGTCAATTCATGCACCAAATCTTCGTGTTCAGGATTCTGCGTAATCAAGGTAATGGCGTTGGAAGCCGCTTTTTGTTCGCACCATGCATGGTCAGTCAAAATCTCCGCTATGTTGCCTTCTGCGATGTTTGCCCAGCGCGGGTCCGTCAATAGTTTTAGTCCAAGCATTATTTTCTCTTTTTGATAACAGGGCCAATTTACAAAATAAAAACCAAGAAGACCTTAACCCGGTGTCTAACTACCATCCGCCAGAAATGGCTAATAGGGCCAACCGAACGAATTTATAAAAATGAAGATGCATTTGCCCCACAAATTGTATCCTCAAGCTGGCGCTGGTCTCCGACCAGTGCCTCCGATTAAATGATGCTATTTTTTGATTTTGTCCATTCCTCAGAGACTTCCTTCCTTTTTGGCCGGACAGGTCGATTGGTTATCCATGAGTGTTTATTTCAATGAAATGGATGATTGTTGCGCCGTTTTGAAGCGTAAAAAATGACCAACCGAACGAATATATGAAGATGAATTTACCCCACAAATTACATCAAAGAACTTTAAACACGGTCAAAAGAATGTATTTTTGTCCTACCATGTACGATTCACGCTTTGAAATAGACTTGATATACCTTTGGGTAGATGGCAATGACCCACACTGGCGAGCAAAAAAAAATGCTTTTACAGGGCAAGGGAGTGATCATCATAGCGAAAATAACTTTGCCGCACGTTACACCAACAACGATGAACTGAAATACACACTGCGTTCTGCTGAGAAATATGCCCCGTGGATTCGCCGTATATTCATCGTAACGGACAACCAAAAACCCGATTGGCTAAATGAAAACCATCCTAAAATCCAGATCATCGATCACAGAGACATCCTCCCTGCCGCGTCTTTACCTTGTTTCAATTCCAGTGTCATCGAGTATTTTCTCTATAAAATACCCAATTTGTCAGAACATTTCCTATATGCAAATGATGATATGTTCTTTGCGAGCAAACTCACTCCCGGGTTCTTCTTTGCTGCGGATGGATTTCCTGTCGTGCGGCTCACTAAGAAACCTTTTGGAAAATGGCGATACCTACTTAAAAACCTAACCGGAAAAAAACTCGGACAGTATAGACAAATGATTTGGGACGCGTCCTTATTGGTAGAAGAAAAATTTGGCAAATATTACTCGGGCATTCCACACCACAATATTGATGCCTATCGGAAAACAGATTTCAAAACGGCTGTTGAAGACGTGTTTGCCGATCAAATCAATCGCTCCGTCCCTCATCATCTGCGTACATTTGGCGATATGCACCGTTCGGCATTTTCTTATTATGCCCTTGCCATTGGCCAAGCCCATCTGAAATATGTAGATTACAGCGAGTCCTGTATCTTGGACGTCAACAAGAACCATTATCAAAGATACCTTGACCGATACCAACCCTCGCTTTTCTGCTTGAACGACAACCAACACAGCACGGATAGTGACAGAGCGGAAGCAAAACGTTTTTTAGACGGCCTTTTTCCGCTCAAATCAGCTTTCGAAAAATAACGCAGCAAGGCACTCGTATTTATAGAAATTCATGATGGGTAATACCTTAAAAAGGTGTAATATTTGTTTAACAGCTCATAAATCACCATTTCATGAAACCTCGGGCGAAATGGAAATATCCGATTGACCAACATATGCGTTAAATCCGCCAATACAACTTCCAATTCTTTGTTGATCTCCTCTGTTTTGTATTTCCTGCATAAGCTGTGGATACAATCTTTCGTCTGGCGTGTACGATCACTTAAGACCGTGTCAGAGCGCGCATCATCTTTCATATAGGCCATTATAGTCGCTCGATGCGTTTTAAATTTCCGATTGATTTTTTGCAATAAGTCTTTACCTGCTTCAAATTCTTTTTTAAAATATTGCATCGGCCTTTTCAGAAACCGCTCTTTATCGGCTTGTTCGAATCCAAAGTCGGCCAACAAGCGATCGATGGATTTTAACGCAAACATCCACCGCAACCGATCATGTTCCTCATTGACGATGGTGAGGTATTTCATGGTCGCCACGCTGTCCTGATGGAAAAGTTCTTCAATATCGGCTATCGTAGAATACCCGTATCTTTCCACTTCGCGGTTGTACGTGTCTATCTTCGTTTTATAAAGCCGCCTTTTATCTTTCAAGTCGTCTGCCCATAAATGCAATAATGCCATCACCTCCCCTATATCCT
>JBEBRE010000184.1:0-3897 GCA_040394995.1 Sphingobacterium wenxiniae | reverse complement strand
CCTGTCGTCGGGATGACAAAAGAAAGTTTTGAATCATTTTTAGACAGCTTCTAAGAGATAGCTATCCCAATGCATCGTGTTCAAAAGCCTGTATCACTTCGTTTAAATCAAAAAATAAACGATCGGCCATTGTTAATTTTGCTCTCTCGGTTGCGTGCTTAGTGATGGCGAAACAACTCAATCCGGCTCCTTTTGCTGCCGCAACGCCCGTTGAGGTATCTTCAAGAGCCAATATCTGATCGGTTGCCAATCCCAATGATTGGATGCCTAACCGATAAGGTTCTGGATGGGGTTTCGGCTTGATAACCCTTTCACGGGTGACGAAAAACTCGAAATAGGATAAAAGACCATGGTGTCCCAAAACCGTGTCAACCGTCGTTTGGTAACTTGACGTCACCAAACCCATGCGAATATCTTGGCGTTGCAAATAGGCCAATATTTCGGCAGCATAGGGCATCAGGCGAATGGTGCGCATATCCGATTTGGCATAATTTGCCCGCGTTTCCGTCCACATAAACTCTTCCGTTGTATCAATGCCCCATTTTTCCTTTAGGAGACGTACATTGTCTACCAATGTATGTCCCGCAAAATGCTCAATCCAATCTCCAAAATCGATGGTAAAGTTAAATTCCTGTGACAAAATAGGTTGCCAATTGGAAAAGTAAAAATATTCTGAGTCTATTAAGGTGCCATCCAGATCAAATAACACCGCTTTAAGATTTTTCATGTCCAAAAGTAAGTTTATTTCATCAGAAGCCATTAAAAATGTGGAGAGAATACGGTTTTACCCATTGTAAGTTTTATATAGGTTTATTGGAATAGCTTTTAAGATTTACTAAGTTTGTTGAGAAGCTGTCTATATGCTTGAACTTTGGTTTGTGTCTTCACAAGCTGAATATAGGGAATATATTTTGCAACAGATGAAACCCACATGAATTGCCATTCACAAAAAAGACAGGAACAATTCATACGCCTGCAAGGAGGCAGATAAGCTTCATTGTTATTAAAAAAACAAAGCTATTCTAATGAAAATAATTGCAGTAGGAAGAAACTATATCGATCACGCGAAAGAATTAAACAACCCTGTACCCGAGCATCCGGTCATTTTCATGAAACCGGATACCGCTATCTTGAAAGACAATAAGGATTTTTACTATCCGGAATTTTCAAAAGATATCCATTATGAATGCGAAATCGTGATCCGCATCTGCAACGAGGGCAAGCACATTTCTCCTAAATTTGCATACAAATACTACGATGCCATTGGTTTGGGCATCGATTTTACGGCCCGTGATATCCAATCTAAACATAAGGAGAAAGGGCTTCCTTGGGAACTTGCAAAGGCTTTTGACCACTCAGCCGTGGTGAGTCCACTACTCCCGAAAGAAGCATTTGAAGATGTACAGCAAATCCCGTTCAGTCTGCACAAAAATGGTGTCCCCGTGCAGTCCGGCAATACAAAAGACATGATTTTCGACGTCCATACGCTTCTTGTATTTATATCGCAATACATCACCTTGCGCAAAGGCGACCTGATTTATACCGGAACGCCAGCGGGGGTTGGACCAGTGGCTATTGGCGATACCCTAGAAGGTTTTATAGCCGATCAATCAATGTTCAAAACCCATATCAAATAATATGAAAAAAATCCATATGTTGCTTTTGTGCCTGGCCTGCACCTTGCCAAACCTAAAAGCACAGAAAAAAGATATCATTACATCCCGAACATACCCTCAGGGATATTTTCGCAATCCGCTCAACATTGCCATGGATGCTTCCGGCACGTTTGGTGAGTTGCGTTCCACACATTTTCATGCCGGCGATGACTATCGCACGCAACAGCGAGTAGGACTGCCTTTACATGCCGCCGCCGAGGGCTATGTTTCCCGTGTGCGCGTACAGATAGGTGGCGGAGGCAATTCCGTCTATATCGACCATCCAAATGGTTTCACGACCACCTACCTGCATATGGACAGCTTCAACGACGCACTCACCAATATCGTGCGTGCGGAGCAATATAAACAGCAACGTTTCGATGTGGATATCAACCTAGAGCCTCATCAAATACCTTTGAAGAAAGGGCAGTTTATCGGCAATGCCGGGAACACGGGAGGGTCGGCAGGACCACATTTGCATTTTGAAATTCGCGATACGAAGACACAGCATCCGCTCAATCCGCAACTTTTTGGCCTGCGCTTTACCGACAACTTCAACCCGACCATCAACAGCATCATGCTGTATGATCTAAACGACGACTTGTTCAATGAACATACACCAAGAAGGCCTTTGTCCGTAAAAGCCGTTCGTAGCGGTGTGTATACGTTGGCACAGACTGCACCTGTTGCGGTAAACGGAAAATTCGGGCTGGGCATCAGCACGATCGACAGGCATCGGGCGGGTGGTTTTCAAAACGGCGTGTATTCCATCGAGCTTTTTGTGGATGGTCAACTGATTTCTGCCGTGCTATTTGAGGAGCTGGATTTTAACACCTCGCGTGCAATCCATTCTTATGTCGATTACCCGCATTGGAAAAAAACCAAAGTCAAGGTGCAGAAAAGTTTTAAAGATCCGGCAAATCCCATCGAAATTTTTAAGACTTTAAACAACCGGGGCATTATTGAGCTGCAAGAGTCCAGAATATACGATGTAAAATATGTGGTAAAAGACGTGGCTGGAAATTGCAGTGAACTGGATTTCAAGATCCAGAACAACCCTACCGTTACCAAGCCAACAGCAAAACGCTTGGGTGTGAAACTGTTAAAATACGACCAAGAAAATAGCTATGAGACGGATGATATCAACATCCATATCCCAATAGGTACCCTTTATGGTGATGTGGATTTTGAATACGGTACGGCAACACAATCGACGAATGCGTATTCCTTAATCCATAAGGTGCACAATAACCTCACACCGCTGTTTAGTACATACGGTTTGGCCATTAAACCCACCAATCTGCCAGCTCATCTACAAGATAAAGCTTTGATTGCTTCGACGGAAAATGGTTCAGAGGGTGGGAAATTTGAAGAAGGGTGGGTCAAGGTGAATACCCGTAACTTCGGCAATTTCTACGTGGCGGTCGATACCGTTGCTCCGGTGATTACGCCCCGGAATTTGGCCAATGGCAAAAATGTGGCCAATCAACCCAAGATCGATTTTACCATTTCTGATAATTTCTCGGGCATCCAATCGTTCAACGGCTATATCGACGGAAAATGGGTATTGATGGAATACGATTCCAAGAACCGGCATTTATGGCACCGTTTCGATACTTCCTTGCCGAAGGGACAGCATACCTTTAAGCTTGTCGTAAAAGATTGGAAGGATAACGAGAAGATTTATGAGGCACAATTTGTGAAATAGCGTAAGGGGCAAAGAACAAGGAGTAAAGACTGTCCTTGTTCTTTGTTCCTTCATCTTTAATCTAAGATAACATGACAACATTAAAACAAGGCGATAAAGCTCCCGCAATCACTGCTAAAAATCAAAACGGCGAGACCGTCAAACTTTCAGATTTTAAAGGCAAGAAAGTTATTCTGTATTTCTATCCGAAGGACAATACCCCAGGTTGCACGACTGAAGCCTGCAATTTCCGAGATAACTACCAAGGTTTGGTGAAAGACGGATTCGAGGTGCTGGGGGTGAGTGTGGATAGCGAACAATCGCATCAGAAGTTTATCAGCAAATTCGATCTGCCCTTTAACCTTTTGGCCGACGAAGATCAAAAAATCGTGAACGACTATGGCGTATGGGTGGAGAAAAACATGTACGGAAAGAAGTACATGGGCACGGCACGCACCACTTTTGTTATTGATGAGCAAGGTGTCATTCAGCATATCATCAAGAAAGTGGATAACAATAATGCCACACAGCAGGTCAGGGATTTGCTGGGATAGA
>JBEBRE010000183.1:0-3916 GCA_040394995.1 Sphingobacterium wenxiniae | reverse complement strand
CGATTGATGTCCCGCAAATCGCAATACACAGATCTCATGTCTAATTTAATCCTCCGTATATTTTATAAAAAAGAAATACGTTTGTTCTGGAGCCATGCGTCTGTGCAGTTCAAAGTTTTTGTAACGTATTGATCTTTACCGGACTCTTTTTTGATTATCTTTAACAAAGGCCTCCCATCCGGAATAGCTTTTGGTGTCTGTGGGTAGATTTTGCTGAAAGGCATGGCAGACCGCTACGGCCAAACCATCTGTGGCGTCCAAAAATTCCGGGGTTTCATTAAATTTCAACAATGTTTTTAGCATGGCTGCCACTTGTTCTTTGCTGGCGCTTCCGTTTCCGGTGACGGCCTGCTTTATCTTCCGGGGTGAATATTCAAAAATAGGAATGTCGACATGAAGTGCGGCGGCCATAGCCACGCCTTGGGCTCTGCCCAATTTGAGCATCACTTGGATGTTCTTACCATAGAAAGGGGCTTCTAAAGCAACACAGTCGGGCTTATATTCTTCAATCAGCGCCGAGGTTTTCTGGAAGATGCGTTGTAGTTTCAACCCGTGGTCGTCCAAATGCCCCATTTTAATGACACCAAGGCTAATAAGCGAAATTTTTTGGCCAACCTGCTTCACCAATCCATATCCCAAGACAACGGTTCCTGGATCAATACCCAAAATAATGCGTTCTTTAGCCTTCTCTCTTTGCATGTTGCAATATTACGATTTTCAATACACATTTCTTTTATCCTACATCAATGATAGGGCGATCGGGCTTATTTATATTGGGCTTGATTGATCGTTGCAAATACTTCTTTTAGTCAACATCGTTGCGAAAATGATGTCCATAAAAGAGGCTTGCGCTTATTGCCCGGATAGGTAATGAAAAAAATATAGACAAAGGGATGTTGGCCCCTGCTAAGTCATGAAAAATTAGTAACATTGTGCTTTTATTTTATCATTGACAAAACAGCAGAAGAAATACCTGAATCTTGGCATCAAGCTCAGCATTGTTGGGCTGGCGATGTGGTTTATCATTTCTAAGGTTAGCAATCAAAAGAATCTTCGGGAGTTTCAGTCCCTTCTGCAGAGTATCGACCCGCTTGTTGTCCGTTTAACACTCGTCGCTGTCGTCATTATGATGCTCATGAATTGGGCATTGGAGGTGGTCAAGTGGAAGTACTTGAGCAAACGTGTGGAGGATATCAGTTGGTGGAAAGCGGTAAAGTCCGTTTTTTGTGGTTTGACATGGGCTATTTTCACACCAAACCGTATTGGAGAGTATGGGGGAAGAGTGATGTTGTTGCGCCCGAGAAACCGCGCTTCGGGTGCGGTAGCTATGGGTGTGGGGTTGTTTGCGCAACTGGTGTTGACCAGTGTTTTTGGCGCGCTAAGCATCGCTTGGTTTGTATCCACGTATTTGCCAACGCCCGTAGCTGTCAAGTTTGCGGTATGGATACTAAGCGCGATCTACGCCCTGGCGTTCATCGTCCTTTATTTCAATGTGCATTGGATAGATTATCTGGTAGGTAGATTTAAGTTTTTAACTCGAATAAAACCTTTTTTTTCCGTTTTAGAGGAGTTTACGCAAAAAGAACTGTTGCATGTTTTGTTGCTGTCCTTGGGGCGATTTGTGATATTTACTTCACAATACGTGGTCCTCATGCTGGTCATCATTCCAGATCTACCGTACGTGTCGATGGTTTTGATGATTTTTATCTTGTTTTTTGTCCAGTCCGCCGTACCTTCGTTGGATATTTTTGATTTTTCGGTACGCAGCTTCGTAGCGAGCAATCTATACAGTTACATCACTACGCAGGAAATCGCCGTTATGGCCATTGTATCTTGTATTTGGTTTGTTAACTTGATTTTGCCCGCGCTTATCGGTTCCGTTTTTGTAATGAATGTAAATTATATCGGTGGTAGCAAGTCTTAACATTTTTCTCATAGCCATGACGTTGATATACGTATTATTGGTTATGTACATGCTTCGTGGCTGGGTGCGTATACCGGTTTTCCCGCTCCCTCATGACCGTCTTCATAGTAAGGTTTCTGTCCTCATAGCGGCACGGAATGAAGCAGAAAATATAGGCAGAACCTTGGATGGAATTATTGCACAGGACTTTCCGAAAGACCTGTTGGAGATTATTGTGGTGGACGACCATTCTACCGACGCCACGGCGGCAGTTGTAGCTTCTTATGCGGATAGAGGTGTCAAGTTGATTCGGCTTAACGAGGGTGATAAACTTAATTCCTATAAAAAGCTGGCCATTACGCGGGCGATTGAACAGTCTAGCGGGTCGGTCATGGTGACCACGGATGCCGATTGTCGAATGGGAAAGGATTGGTTAAAAACTGTCGTGGCGTTTTTTGAAAAAACAGAAGCATATATGGTTTCTTCTCCAGTGGTGTATTCGGAAGAAAAAAGCTATTTTGAACGACTGCAGACACTTGAGTTTCTTTATCTAATAGGTTTAGGTGCCGCTGGAATCGGGAATGGCAACCCAACAACCTGCAACGGCGCAAATTTGGCTTATCGCAAGGATGTTTTTTATGAAATGGGCGGGTTTAATGGCATTGATAATGTGGCATCAGGCGACGATGAGCTGTTTTTGCACAAAGTAGCAGAAAAATATGCAGATAGAATCCATTTCTGTAAAAGCCGGGAAGCGGTGGTGTTCACAGATGCGAAGCCCACACTGGCGGCGTTTATCAGCCAACGTCGGCGTTGGGCCTCCAAAAGTACAAAGTATAAGGATAAAAGGGTAGTGGCGTTGGGTATAAGTATCTGGCTTTTTAATGTTGCTTTATTAGTTGGTCTTGTTCATTTTTTTGTCATCTTGCCCGAAATAAATAGCTTGTTTTTAATCGCATTCGGGTTAAAGGTATTGGCTGAATTTCTTTTTATACTTCCTTTATGCCTTTTTGCTCGGCGACGATCCTTAATATGGAACTTACCCTTGCTCTCCCTTATTCACAGCTTTTATCTGGTTTATATCGGATTGGCAGGCAACGTGGGAAAATACGATTGGAAAGGGAGGAAAGTACATTAGTGGTCAGTAGTCAGTAGTCAGTAATTAGTAATTAGTAATCAGTGGTCAGTAGTTAGTATTCAGTATAATGTATATTGTATAATGTGTGTTGTAGGATGTAAATCTTGCTTACGGTTACCCTTCTACTACGGCTTTAATCGTTTCTTCGGCGCGTTTTACAATCTCTTCTGCGTTCAATCCTGTGGTGTCTATCGGATCCAGTACCTGCCAACGCATGGAGGTGAAAGGGCGGAGGGGGAACATGCCGTATTTGACCATCTTATAAGAGTTTTTAATCGCCACCGGCACGACCAAAGCATTCGGGTTTTTCTTCAATAAGGTAGCGATGCCACCGACGGAAAACGGTTTCATCTTGCCGGTTTTGGTGCGGGTGCCTTCGGGGAAGATAAATGCGGACCAGTTTTTTGTTTTCATATTATTGGCCAACTTGAGAATCTCGCCAATGGATTGCTTCGGGTCTTTACGGTCAATATTGGCGGCGCCGCCATGCACCAAGTTAAATGATATGCTCGGAATATTGGCTTTAGCCAACTCAATTTTTGAAATAAATTTGGCATGAAATCTCCTTAAAAAGAAGATCATGGGCGGTATGTCGAATGTGCTTTGATGATTTGCTACAAAAATAATAGGTTGTCCGATAGGTAATTTCTTGTTATCTATAAACTGTGTTCTGTTAAAAAGTGTATAGTTGCAGGCCACTAAACAGCCGTTCAGCATATCCACACTTTTTTTGTGGGCGGTATAGCCTCCCAACTTTAGACACAACCATTGTATGGGATGGAAAATCAGCAGTGCTAACGCAAAACAAATATAAAATATAGGGGAAAGGATGTAGCCTAATACTTTTCTCATTATTACTTTAAAATTTTGCAAAA
>JBEBRE010000182.1:0-3938 GCA_040394995.1 Sphingobacterium wenxiniae | reverse complement strand
AATCTCTTTCAGATAAAGATTCCTCGTTCCTCGGAATGACAAAGAAGCGAATGTGTGGCAACAGTCTGCATATAGCATATGAAATTAAGTAATGACCTCAATATTTTTTTATATCTTTTGTCTAAATTCCTCTTCTTTGGAGAGATTAGGTGAGGATTTTAATTTGAAAACATGTCAAACAGTATGTTGAATATCGTTAAGATAGGTGGAAACGTTATAGATGATGAAGGTCAATTACAGGCCTTTTTAGAAAAGTTTGCGGCATTGCAAGGGCGAAAAATCTTGGTACACGGTGGCGGAAAAATTGCTACCCGTTTGGCATCTGATATGGGTATCGAGGCCAAGATGGTAGACGGTCGCCGTATTACGGATGAGAAAATGTTGGATGTGGTGACGATGGTGTATGCCGGATTGACCAACAAGCATATTGTAGCCTCTCTCCAGAAGTATGGATGTGATGCGTTGGGGCTGAGTGGAGCTGATGCCAACACCATCAAGGCCGTAAAACGCCCGGTGAAAGAAATCGACTACGGGTTTGCGGGCGATATCCTGGCGGATTCTGTCAATGCGTTGAGTATTAAGAAAATTTTGGAATCCGGTTTTACACCGGTATTTTCGGCCATTACGCACAATGGGTTGGGACAGTTATTGAATACCAATGCGGATACCATTGCTTCGTCATTGGCCGTATCGCTCGCAAAGACATATGAAACCTCGTTGATATACTGCTTTGAGAAAAATGGCGTATTGCGGGATGTGAACGATGAGTATTCTGTCATTAAATCTATTAAAGCAGGTGAGTTTGAGCAACTGAAATCATCCGGGGTCATCTATGAAGGTATGATTCCGAAGCTGGAAAATGCCTTCCGGGCTATTGGCAAAGGCGTGAAAAATGTCTATATTGGTAATGCCTTAAACCTGCATCTATATCAGCAAGGAGAATTTGGCACTTGTTTATTAGCAAAGTAACATACATGAGTAAAATCACAATCGTCGGCAGTGGAAACATAGGTTTGTCCCTTGCGAAAGGTTTGGTAAAATCCGGTCTTTACGAAGCATCGGACATCACCTTGACACGCAGAAGTCTTGCATCTTTGGAGGCAGAGGCCTCCTTGGGTTTTCAAGTGAGCGATAATAACGGTGAAGCAGTAAAAGGCGCGCACATCGTGGTATTGGCCATCCTGCCCCAACAGGTCAGGAAGGTAATGGAAGATATCAAATCCTCCTTAACCTCTGATCAAATCATTGTTTCTGTCGTTTCGGGCGTGAGTTGCGCAGACGTCAAAGCTGTATTGGGTGAAGACAAGACCGTTATCCGGGCTATGCCCAATACGGCCATTGCTATTGGACAATCGATGACCTGTATTGCCACGGACCAAGCCCCACAGGAAAAAGTAGACCGGATTGAAAAGTTATTTGAATCTGTAGGCTCTGTTGTGGTGATACAGGAAGATCTTATGACTTCTGCGACGGCATTGTGCGCTTGTGGCATTGCCTTTTTCCTTCGTGCCATCCGTGCGGCCTCGCAAGGTGGGGTGGAGATTGGCTTCCATGCGCATGATGCGTTAAAAATGGCCGTACAAACCGCGAAAGGGGCAGCGGACCTATTGTTGCAAACGCAACAACATCCGGAAGGGGAGATCGACAAGGTCACCTCGCCGAAAGGCTGTACCATTGCCGGATTGAACGAGATGGAACATAACGGATTTAGCTCTGCCTTTATAAAAGGCATCAAATTGTCGGCAAAGAAGGCCGGAGGATTGTACAATGAATAAAGACATTACGGCTTTAACAGCTGATAGCATCGATCTGTTGAAACAGCTCATTGCCCTGCCCTCCTATAGCAGGGAAGAAAACGACACGGCAGGTTTGCTATGTCGTTTTTTTTCAGAGAGGGGTATAATCTTTGAACGGTTGGGGAATAACGTGTGGGCATATAACCAACATTTTGACCTTACCAAACCGACGATTTTGCTGAATTCACATCATGATACTGTGAAGCCCAACCCGGGATATACGAGAGACCCCTTCACTCCTGCACTGGAGCAGGGCAAACTCTATGGTTTGGGAAGCAATGATGCTGGCGGGTGCCTGGTTTCCTTGATAGCGGCTTTTCTTTATTATTATGCCGATGAAAACTTGGCCTATAACCTTTGTTTGCTTGCCTCTGCAGAAGAGGAGGTTTCCGGGCAACATGGCGTGGAAGAAGCCATTAAACACCTGAAAAATATTGATTTTGCTATTGTTGGCGAACCGACTTTGTTGGATATAGCCGTGGCGGAAAAAGGGTTGATGGTACTGGATTGCGAGGCCAAAGGTGTTTCGGGCCATGCCGCACGAGAAGAAGGCGAAAATGCCATATATAAAGCCTTGCGAGATGTGGAATGGTTTCGAACATATTCATTTCCGAAGATTTCGGAACATTTAGGGCCTGTAAAGATGTCAGTGACGCTTATTCAGGCGGGTACGCAGCATAATGTGGTGCCGGCTTCTTGCACCTTCGTCGTGGATGTGCGTACAACCGATGTCTATACCAATCTCGAAGTGCTGGACATTATTCGGCAACATGTGGAATCGGAAGTGAAGCCACGGTCTACCCGTTTGAGTCCTTCCACCATCCCGATGAATCATCCGATTGTGCAATCGGGCATCTCATTGGGAGCCAAACCTTACGGCAGTCCGACGATGAGCGATCAGGCGTTGATTCCTTACCCGTCTTTGAAGGTCGGTCCGGGTGATTCAGCTCGTTCACACACAGCAGATGAGTTTATCTATCTGAAAGAAATAGAAGAGGGTGTGCAGTTTTATATTGCGTTGTTGCGAGGGGTAGTGTAGGTAATAGCATTCTTTTATTGTAGAATATTTCTTAATTTTGATAATCAAGATATTACGACGATGAAAGATTTAAAACGCATAACGCTAAATCCCCATGTAATGGGTGGTAAACCTTGTATTAGGGGGCTACGCATGACTGTTGGTACTATCATAGGTCTTTTTGCTTCAGGATTGAAGTCAGAAGATATTTTAAAGATGTATCCATACTTGGAATTAGAAGACTTAATGGAGGCCCTGTCTTACGCAGCATGGCGTTCAGAAGAAATTGAGGCTCCATTGGCTACCGCATGAGAATTCTAATTGATATGAATCTCTCACCTGACTGGGTAAATGAGTTTAACAAATTCGGCCACGAAGCTGTTCATTGGTCTAGTATAGGTAGATTTGATGCCGATGATGCCGAATTAATGGAATGGGCGAAAACCAATGACCACATTGTTTTTACCCACGACCTTGATTTTGGAACGGCATTAGCTCTGACCAAAGCCATAAAGCCAAGTGTTATTCAGGTCAGAACTCAAAATGTAACGATTCCTTATCTTAGCAAAATGCTTATGCAAGTTATGAATGAACATCGTTCCCATCTTGAACAAGGAGCATTGGTTATCTTGGATGAAATAAAACAACGAGTTAAAATTCTGCCGTTTTAACCCGTTCCCTCCAAGCTAAAACCAACTGCGTTCGCTCTTTCCACTTGCTTAAATTCTTCTTCTTCTTGATTATAGATAGCCGTTAGTGTCATGGGTTGGGTGATGGTTGTTTTAAAGCCCAATTTGTTCGAGAGTTCCTGGGCCTTGTGTGCTTCCAATTCTTTGAACTCGTACTTGGCAATCAACCGACCCCTGCGTAACAAAGCTTTGTCTACTTTAGAAAGATTCGTGTTGAAAGAGCAGATGATCTGAATGTTCAAGCAATCTGAAAGCAATCCATCCGCCAAATTCAGCAAAGCAGATACCGGTGAATGACCATCGACCTCTCTATCGACAATAATTTTTTCAGCATCTTCTATCACCAATATGGAATTGCAGTTGTCCATTAACAAGGCAATCAGGTCGGGGCTGGTAATAGCGGTCGCCATATCCGGAGGTAAAAAAATCACCTGC
>JBEBRE010000181.1:0-4147 GCA_040394995.1 Sphingobacterium wenxiniae | reverse complement strand
GATCATTTATAAAGATTATTGAACAGCAATTTAAAGGTACCGTGCGTTTGGCTTCTGAACGTAATATTGGGGCTGAACACCGTCAATTTTCCTTTTCCAATTTCTTTTTCAAAAGCCACTATGCCATCTTTCAGGTATTTTTGTCCCCAGGACCAACCGCTTTTCAGCACCTTGTCCGAAGCAAACCAAAGAAGTGGCGTAATACTCGCATCCGTTATCCTGTAAACAGGGTCGTTGCTGAAATAAAAATCCAGCTGACTGTCATAGCCATACGTGCTCGGCAAGTTAGTATTTACGGCAGCTGTCAATACCGATCCCGGCGTATAATACACTTCCCTCTTTAATGGCTTCTTATCCTGATCTACCAATGCGTTTTCCACTCCTAACTGGAAGTGCTCCGCCAATTGGGAACTGCTTCCCATGGCTATGATTCGTCCTCCCTTTTGCACAAACTCTTGCAATGCCGGAATGGAGTGTTCGGTACTCATGCGCCCCCATTGGGATCGATAAGGTTCAGGAATGTTTTTTGGAATATCCGGCTGTGATATTCGCGTTGTATTATTGTTTCGTGCCGGAACAGCTCCTCCTACCAATAGGATAACGTCAAAACGTTTATTCAGATCACCCCTATCTATTTCGGGTACATAAAAAACCTCGAAATCGTAATGAAATCTTTCCAGAATAAATCGTGTCCATCCCGATGCCATATTTCCACCGTACGTGTCCCATAGGCCAATACGCAACGACTGTATGGCCTCAGTTCCCTTTGGAAGTACCGACATAGCCGTGAAAGACAGTCCACTATCTTCCAATATCGATCTAGCCTCCCTTGTATTGGCAACGATAAAATCGCCCTGTATTTGATCTCGATATACTCTCTGTTTGTTTTTCAGCAATAGATTCGCATAGGCAAAGCTATCGTTTTCTTTTGCCGAAAGGCACAGGAATTTTCCGTCGGGCAGCGCCTGTTTGATAGTGGGGACTTCTTCGCCAAAAGGCAGTTGCACAAACGGGCCATCTATATCATCCATCACGCGATCGAAATCCACGTGCATCAGGTAAGCCAATGTCCACCCCGCGGCATCGTAAGGCGGAATGGGAGGACCTCCGGGATATTCAAAATCATTCGGATGGTCTTGGGGCTCAAACATATCCAGCACATGTGGCCGAAACGCTTGATCTGTTTTGACGATAAAACTTTTCTCAGGATAAGTCTTGCCGTTGATGATAAAATCGGCTGTCGCCTGATGAATCTTGATGCCATTGCCCGATAAAGCATTTAAAAATTTGACAGCCGTATTCATCCTAGGTTGATTCGACGGAATAATATAGGCTCGGGGGTCACGGTAAACCGGGTTCTTGAACAAAGAGTCTATCAATCCAGTACTCACGAACCGTTGATTGGTCAAGTGTTTACTGTTTCGCCTAGCATTGCTAATGGCGCTGTCAATCACGGCTACTTTGGTAGGCGATAAAGACCATGTATCTTTTCTTCCCTTCTCAATCGAATTTCTTCCCATTCGGTAAATATTGAACAGCAACTCTTTTCGGTATTTTGCCGCATAATTCATGACGGCATAGTTCAACGATGTCGAATAGTCGATGGATTGCTTAAAATGCCATGTTTGTGGTATCACGGGATTATGGGTATCGCTGTTGGGAATCAATCGCGAAGTAACAAGTGGAATATCGTATGGATTTGGCCCGCCAATGATTTCCGTTAGCAAACCGATAGTATTGTGGAAATAGGTTGTTGTACGCAATCCGCCGTTATACCATGTCGAAAACACCGAACCACCCCGTTGCGTATATCCCGGTTTGTTTTCGGCATTCAAACGAGAAGACATCGCCGCTCCTAAAGCCTCAATTCCTGTCATCAACAACGGATCAAACACATAATTGAACGGATCGCGATAAGGAGCGCCAGCAACCACGGCTCCTGCAGGAGCTGTCTGATGGTGGTTGTACATAATCTGCGGATGCCATTCGACAAAGAGCTGTCGGGCGATATTCTGTGTCTCTTTTAAATTCAGCATAAAAAAGTCACGGTTATTGTCATGTCCGGCATACTTCTGGTACAAGCGCGGTAGATTTGCCAGAGACCGCTTTTCAGGAACCGACTCACGCATATACCAATTGCTCACCAGTTCCTGCCCGTCAGGATTGGCATGCGTCAGCAACACAATAGTGTTCCGCAGGATATCCATGGTTTCGTCATCGTCGCGCGAGGCCAACAAATAGGCGATTTCAATGAGTTGATGCATGCCTACTGTTTCCGTGGCATGCAGACCGCCATCGATCCACACCACCGCCTTTCCCTCTTTTGCCAATTGACGAGCTTCTTCTTCCGAAAGCTCAGCGCGGGCCATCTTTTGCGCAATGCTTTTGTACTTTTTCAGCTGCTGATGGTTTTCGGGAGAAGTAACGATTAACATGGGCTGTTCTCGACCCTCTTCGGTTTGGCCGATAAGAGTAAATTCGATGCGATCGGACTGGGTTGCCAACTTCTTAAAATAGGCTTCGGTTTGCGAGAAGGTTGCAAGATGGTAATCGTCGCCGATGTTAAATCCAAAATGTTCTTTGGGAGAGGTAATTTGTGCGGTGGCACTCAAACCATACAGAAAGCAGCAAATAAATAGCCCTAAAATTCTTTTCAGACAATGCATACGCCATACAAGGTTAGTCAATGTTTAAAATTAAACAATAAATCACTGTCAGAGAAACATTGGTTGATATTCAATGCGTTTTATTTCCGTTCCCAGACTTCAAACGTGAAATCGTAGGCATGTCTATCATCTTTCGGATGATATTCCTGATGAGACAATCTCCACTCCTCTTCGGACAATTCGGGGAAGTAAGCATCTCCATTTATTACGGTGTGGACGCGTGTAAGTAAGATCTTTTCCGCCAAAGGCAGGGTTTGCTTGTACAGATTAGCGCCACCAATGATATAAATTTCACGTTCATCACGGCAGTATTTCATCACGTCATCGATGGAATTGGCCACATCAACGTCCTCGACCACCCAATCTTGATTACGGGTAACGACAATATTCCGACGTTCGGGCAAGGCCTTTCCAATCGATTCAAACGTCCTCCTGCCCATCACAATGGAATGTCCAACCGTATTACGTTTAAAATATTTGAAATCATCGGGCAAATGCCAAAGCATCTGATTGTCTTTGCCTATGGCATTATTTTCCGATGCGGCAACGATTAATGTTATTTTCAAATTATTCATAAAATTGCTTTAAATGTACCACTCTCTGAAGATGATACAAAAATAGTTATTCACACCTCCTTTGGAGGGGAAGGGGGGAGGATTCTAAACCGCTACCGGTGCTTTAATGTGTGGATGGTGCTCATAATTGACCAATTCAAAATCCTCAAATTTAAAATCGAAGATATCTTTTACTTCTGGATTGATGTTCATCTCTGGCAGTGGTTTCGGGTCACGGCTGAGTTGTAATTCTGTCTGTTCAAAGTGGTTGCTGTAGATATGGGCATCGCCAAACGTATGCACAAATTCCGAAGCTTCCATATCGCATACCTGTGCAACCATCATGGTCAGCAATGCATAGGAAGCAATATTGAAGGGAACACCCAAAAAGATGTCGGCACTGCGTTGATACAGTTGGCACGAGAGCTGTGGCTTCATCAAACCTTTTTCGGGCTGTGCCGGCGCGACGTAAAATTGGAAAAAAGCGTGGCAAGGAGGCAAAGCCATATTTTCAATTTCGGCCACATTCCATGCCGAGACAATGATACGGCGCGAATCAGGTGTGTTTTTCAATTGTTGAATAACCTGTGAGATCTGGTCGATATGCCGGCCTTCAGGTGCAGGCCACGACCGCCACTGCGAACCATATACCGGGCCTAAATTTCCGTCCTCGTCAGCCCATTCATCCCAAATACGCACGCCATTATCTTTTAGGTATTTGATATTGGTTTCTCCTTTCAGGAACCAAATCAACTCATGAATAATGGATTTTAAATGCAATTTTTTCGTGGTGACGACGGGAAAGCCTTCCTTTAGATTGAAACGCATTTGATAACCGAAAACACTGCGCGTGCCCGTACCTGTACGGTCTGTTTTGTCCACCCCATTTTCATATACGTGTTTCAGTAAATCTAAATATTGTCTCAT
>JBEBRE010000180.1:0-4190 GCA_040394995.1 Sphingobacterium wenxiniae | reverse complement strand
GTTGTTTCTTTCCATTTACATTTTAAATGTAAAAAGAATTATATGTAAAATGAAATAGCTTATAAAAAGAGGGATATCTAATAAGACCTGAATTGGGGAAAACAACTCATTTCACCGCTATCATCGCCTTTGGCGAGACACTGCGCGGCTTTTTTAACGAAAATTCAATTTTTCTATCATCATTTCAGTCCTACGGACTTAGAAAGAACCACGCCGTGCCTCGCCACAGGCGATGGTAGTGGTTTGATGGTTTAAGGGGTATGAGCCCCATGAGGTGACATAAACGAATGCTTATCCTGAGCTCACGTTAAATAAGGTATGCAAACCCAAAAACGCGTCATTATGAGGAGCGATAGTGACGTGAATAATTTGCGTTTTTGATCAACACATTCTTGTCCGTATATTTCCCCTACTGACCTCGTTCGAGATAGCGGAAAAATGGTACCCTTTCGCTACCTCTCTTTTTCTCAAATTTAAAACTTCAGGTGCTTCACCGTGAGTCCGTCGTTGATAAGCTGTTTCAAGGCATCAATGCCGATGCGCAGGTGTGTTTCTACGTATTTGGCTGTCACGGCAAGGTCGCTATCTGCAGTTTTGACCCCTTCGGGTACCATAGGCTGGTCAGAAACCAGAAGCAGTGCTCCAGTAGGAATCTTGTTGGCAAACCCGACACTAAATATCGTGGCTGTTTCCATGTCCACCGCCATCGCCCGAATGGCCTTCAGGTATTTTTTGAAGGGTTTGTCATGTTCCCATACCCGTCGGTTTGTGGTATAGATGGTTCCTGTCCAATAGTCGCGGGAATAGTCGCGAATGGTGGTGGAAATCGCTTTTTGCAAAGCAAAGGAAGGAAGAGAAGGGACTTCTGGCGGGAAATAATCGTTGGATGTCCCTTCGCCCCGAATAGCGGCAATGGGAAGGATCAATTCGCCTATTGGAATTTTTTTCTTCAATCCGCCTGTTTTGCCCAAGAATAGTACGGCTTTTGGGGAAATGGCAGACAACAGGTCCATTACCGTGGCGGCCATCGGGCTACCCATGCCGAAATTAATAATGGTGATGCCTTGGGCTGAACAAGCCTGCATGGCTTTATCTTCGCCATAAATGGGCGCATTGTCATGCATTTCTGAAAACATCTTCACATATTTTGAAAAGTTTGTCAGCAGGATATACGGTTCAAATTCCTCTAATGGGCAACCTGTATAGCGCGGTAACCAATTGTTCACAATATCTTCCTTGGTTTTTAAGCCTGGCGTAATTGGAGATTCTACAGATTTCTTTTTATTCATATCCTTAAAGATTACACAGATTGTTGGGATGATTCAACTGTTTTTTTATGCGATTCCTCATGCCAATATACAAAAATCCCCCGATGTTGTCGAGGGATTTTTGATTAAGCGACTTGCAGTTTCTTGATGTCGGACTTGGCAAATTTCTGTTTGGCATAGTCCAACGTAATGTGCAGTATTTTTTCGTCTGTCTTTTCTTTGGTGGTTGGGGTTTCAAACATGGCATCCAGCATGATGGCTTCGCAAATGCTCCGCAATCCCCGGGCACCCAATTTAAATTCCCAAGCCTTGTCAACGATGAAATCATATACCTGCGGGTCGAAGGTCAACTCAATGCCTTCATATTGGAACAATTTCACATACTGCTTTATCAAAGCATTTTTGGGTTCTGTCAAGATGCTCAGCAATGTTTCTTTGTCCAAAGGGTTCAGATAGGACAGGACCGGCAAACGTCCGATCAGTTCCGGAATCAAGCCAAAATTTTTAAGGTCCTGTGGTGTGATGTATTTGTAAAGATTACTAAGGTCGATATCGCCCTCTTCCTCTTTCATCTTATACCCGACGGTCTGCGTTCTTAGACGATTGGCAATTTTTTTCTGTATACCGTCAAAAGCACCGCCACAGATAAACAAGATATTGCTGGTGTTGACCGATATCATTTTCTGGTCGGGATGCTTACGTCCACCTTGTGGTGGTACGTTGACGTTAGTGCCTTCCAGAATCTTCAATAAGGCTTGCTGTACGCCCTCGCCGGATACATCGCGGGTAATCGAGGGATTGTCGCTTTTGCGCGCAATCTTATCGATTTCATCGATATAGATGATACCTCGTTCTGCAGACGGCACATCATAATCGGCAGCTTGGAGCAAACGGGTCAAAATACTTTCGACATCCTCACCTACATAGCCAGCTTCTGTGAGCACGGTAGCATCCACAATGCAGAAGGGTACGTTTAAGATTTTTGCCACTGTTTTAGCCAATAATGTCTTACCGGTACCTGTCTCGCCCACAATGATCAAATTCGATTTTTCGATTTCGATGTCGTCTTTATCTACTTTTTGGTTCAATCGCTTGTAGTGGTTGTAGACGGCTACGGAAATAACCTTTTTAGCATCATCCTGCCCGATGACATACTGATCCAAATGCTGTTTGATTTCGATAGGACGAACCAATTTCAATGTGGTTTGGAGCGATTTGTTTTTGCGCTGCTTGAGTTCTTCGGCCAAGATTTCACCGGCCTGCGTTACACAGCGATCACAGATGTGTGCCCCGTCACCCGCAATAAGCATTTGGGCTTCATTTTTACTGATGCCACAAAACGAACAACGGATGTCTTTGGTATTCATCTTACTCATTGGATTATTTTGTTTCTTTTTTTGGTAACAATACCTCATCAATCATGCCATGATCTTTGGCCTCAACGGCTTTCATCCAATAGTCGCGGTCGGAGGATTTCTCCACCCACTCGTAGGATTGGCCAGAGTGTTCGGCAATGATAGTATATAGCTCTTCTTTTAGTTTCAACATCTCGCGGAGGTTGATTTCCATGTCGGCAGCCACACCTTGTGCACCTCCTGATGGTTGGTGGATCATGACGCGGGAATGCTTTAATGCAGCACGCTTGCCTTTTGCCCCAGCGACCAGCAATACGGCACCCATGGAAGCGGCCATGCCCGTGCAGATGGTTGCTACGTCCGGAGCAATATACTGCATGGTATCATAGATTCCCAATCCGGCATATACGCTACCTCCCGGAGAATTGATGTAGATCTGGATGTCCCGTTGTGCATCGGTAGATTGTAGGAAAAGCAACTGTGCTTGGACGATATTGGCAACTTGATCGTTGATCGCATCGCCTAGAAAGATGATGCGGTCCATCATCAAACGCGAGAACACGTCCATTTGTGCCACGTTCAACTGCCGTTCTTCGATAATGTAAGGCGTTAAATTTGTGGGCATATTACGCTGCACGCGCGAAATAAAACTATCCACGTGCTGGCTTCCTATCCTATGGTGCTGTATAGCGTATTTTCTGAATTCGTTTTTGTCTATGTTCATTTTCTGTCCTGCTTTATTGTTGACTAATATAAAAATTTAATTTTAACCACAAATCAAATGTCCGAACGATAATCAGGCAAGTCTGCCAAAAAATCAAAACGGCTGTTCATAAAATCTATACTACAATAATAATGCTCCATTCCATTACTGACCAAAAGTAACGGAATTTTGTGTATGCTATTGTAATTTGCGATCTGTTGGAATGTTTTTTCGGTAATTTTGACAGATGGTGCTTTGAACTCTGCCAAAAGTACCTTTTCTCCTTTGTTGTTGAAAATTAACAAATCACTTCTTTTTTGAAGGCTGTTTAGCAGGAGTCCCCCCTCTATTTTCATAAGTGCTTTCGGATAGCTTTTGTACGTATGCAAATAGCTTATCCAATGTTGTCTTACCCATTCTTCTGGAGTCAGTACCAAATCTTTTTTTCTTAACTCGTCAAAAATGAATAGCTTATCCAGTTTTTGCGTAATCTTAAAAGGATATGAAGGTAAATTTAACGGAACGGGCTTAAACATTTACAAAGGTAGGGAAATTTTTTATGCAAACAAAAGCTGTGGAAAGACATCTCGGATTTCGTTTTACGGTATGTTGCTCCGTAGGCGTTTCCTATTTGTAAGGACTTAATGTGGTAAAGTAGGTGAATACAACGTTAAAATTGAAATCCCCAATAGGCTATGGAAACAGTCCAAAAAATCGTATTTTCGCAAGATATGAATGTCAATGCTGTTTTAGCGGATATCAAAAAAAGAAAGTTCAGCCCCGTTTATCTTTTGCACGGCGAAGAATCCTATTATATCGATTTGATCAATGATGCTTTGGAGAAGACAGTGTTGGACGAAGCAC
>JBEBRE010000179.1:0-4203 GCA_040394995.1 Sphingobacterium wenxiniae | reverse complement strand
CCTCCCTATAAATTATTTTCAAAAATCAAGATGCGTTTGCCCTGGTACCACCGGTGGTTTGGCAAAAAGAGGCAGCTTTTAATCCTTATCTTTCATCTTTTTTTTATTTGATAAATGCAATATCTTTATAGCATGATAAAGCTACTTATAACCTTATTCCCTTCATTTCTTTTTGTCATGTCTGTTTCGGCACAAACAATTCACATGGAAGAGGTAAAAAACGGGGATTTTGTTTTTGTTGGCGCCAAAGCAGACAATCTTTCCGGTGCAATTAATCGCGTGACGCAACAATCAACAAATGTGGCTTATGATCACGTCGGGCTATTCGAAATTCATCAAGATTCGCTGTTTGTTCTTCATGCAACGGGGCAAGCCGGCTCCATCCGGGAAACCTTTGCTTCTTTTTTCCAATCAAAACAGAAAGAGGCTGTCCAGCTAGCCGTATACCGGTTGGGAGAGGATTTTACGGAAGCCATTCCGCTAGCCATCCGAAAAGCCAAGACGATGCTCGGAAAACCCTATAATTGGTCCTATGTATTGAACGACAGCAGTTTTTACTGTTCTGACTTTGTGGAAAGAGCTTTTAGAGATTATCAAATTTTCACGTTGGAGCCCATGACGTTCATTAATCCGCAAACTGGTCAGACAGATGCATTCTGGGTCGATTTTTACAAGAAGCAAGGGCTGGAAGTACCTGAAGGCAAACCGGGATGCAACCCCAATGGTCTGGCTTCGTCGCCCAAACTGGTCTTTGCAGGATATATCGATAGCAAAGATGCTTTACAATACACTTACAGACCGTTAAGGGACACCGCTATAACACGATTCCATGAGAACAATTATGTGGAAGCTGAAAAACTCTTGGAAAAATATTACACCTTTGATAAAACGGACAGTATCACACAAAATATACTACTTGCCATTTTCTTAAAGAAACTAAAAGACGAAACAAAGCCCGAGACGAATTTCAACAACATTAACACTTGGCAAAGCAAGTACCCTTTTGCATATGCTAATGGCGATATCAGAAAAGTAAAAGTCATTGAGGCCATCAAGTTGTCAAAAGTTGCTTTTGAACAAGAGAATTTCGTATTGGTAGACTTGTATTATCAGTCCATCCTTTCCGAATTAGAAAAAATGGCCGACAAAAAGTCACTGACCTCCTTGGCCAACCTCAACACGTTATTCTACAATTACGGTCTGCACAAATATTATAGCAAAGATTTCAAAAATGCAAAGCAGATTTTTGCCCAAGGTGTAAAATATTATCCCAATGACACAAGTATGAAAAAAATGTTGGATATGAGCAATCGTAAATAATGATAAAGCAACTCTTGCTTTCATACTTGAAAAGCAATATAAATCATTAATTATACCATTATGAAATGCCCCGCGGCTAACCACAGCTGTTTTTTGACTTATCTGTGAAATCTGTGAGCATCATAAAAGAGCTATTTCGATTTGTATGTATATAAGTGCTAACCACTAAAGGGTTATTCCTCCACATAATCCCAGCTTTGCAATTTTTCCTGCAAGATGCGGGATATCTTGTTGAAATACCGTTTCTGTTTATAGCCCATTACCCATTGCACGCCTTGCACAGCATTTGTGCAAAAGATCTCATCAGCCTGTTTCATGATTTCAGGATTGATCTGCGCTTCCACTACCGGAATACCCTCATGCTGTGCCATATCCATAACCACCCGGCGCATCACGCCCTCCACGCAACCTTCGGTTAGCGCAGGCGTATACAGCACCTTTTCATAGTAAACGAATATATTGGAGGTAAGTGCTTCGCAGAGGTGTCCTCCCTGATTTAATAAAAAAACTTCATCATAAGCGTGCTTCTTTTTGAACAGGCCCGCCATGGCAAAAATCAATGCATTGTTCGATTTCAATAGCGAAAGATCGCTATAAGGTTTTTTATATTCCGTATATACATCGACGATCAGGCCGAGTTTCTTGTCCCGCAAGGAAGTCGGAATACGCGACACCTGTAGGCAAAACACCGGTTTGTTTGTTTCCGGCGTGTACAGTCCCCCACCATCGCGATAAACGATCAAACGCACCCTAGCCTGCTGTCCAATCATATTGTTTTTCCGGATCAGCTCTTCCGCCTTAGCACGAATAAAAAATGCATCAAATTTTCTATATTCATCAAAATGCAACATCTCCATCCCTTTCTGTAGCCGTTCCACATGAAAGTTCAAGAAGCGTATATCGCCGTCTTTCCAAAGCATGGTCTCAAACAAACCATCACCATAACGAAAAGAACGGTTATCAACAGAAACGACAGTTTCATTTTCGGCAATAATCTGCCCGTTAAAATTTATATAATGCATACGTAATTATCAAATATTAGGATGTTGTACCTGTGGAAGAAACATAGTGCTGCCACTTTTCCAGTACCCGAACAAAATCCGCGGGCAAAGGTGTTTCAAAATGCATAAACACTTTGGTCCGGGGATGTATAAACCCCAATGATTGTGCGTGCAGGGCCTGTCGGGGCAACAGCTCAAAACAGTTTTGCACAAACTGCTTGTATTTGGCAAAGACGGTTCCTTTCCGTATTTTATCGCCACCATACGCTTCGTCCGAAAACAGCGGGTGGCCGATGGATTTCATATGTGCCCGAATCTGGTGCGTACGGCCGGTTTCCAACTGGCATTCCACCAACGTCACATAGCCCAAGCGTTCCAACACCTTGTAGTGGGTAACCGACCATTTTCCCTTTTCCGGGTCGTCGTATAACTCCATGACGCGTCGGTCTTTCATGTTTCTCCCAATATATCCCGACACGGTTCCATCCGCAACAACATCTCCCCAAACTAACGCCACATATTTTCGGTTTATTGTATGGTCAAAAAATTGCTTTGCCAAATAGGTCATCGCCCATTCGTTTTTGGCAATCACCAACAGACCGGAAGTATCCTTGTCAATACGATGCACCAATCCCGGCCGTCCAGTGTTTCCCGGCATCGTTGGCAATTGGTTCAGGTGATAGGTTAGGGCATTGACCAAGGTGCCGGTATAATTGTTATACCCCGGATGTACCACCATACCCGCCTCTTTATTCACCAACAACACATCATCGTCCTCAAACACAATATCTAAAGGGATATTCTCGGGATAGACTTCGGTATCGCGCGGTGGGTCGGGCAAAACCATCGTGACAACATCAAAAGGCTTCACCTTATAACTGGCCTTGACCACTTTTCCGTTCACCAATACCGATTCGGCATCTATGGCATTTTGAATGCGGTTACGCGACGTATTCTCCACCCTGTTCATCAAGAACTTGTCCAATCGAAGCAAGGCTTGCCCTTTGTCTGCTTCGATTCTCAAATGCTCAAACAATTCTCTTTCTTCCTGGTCTTGTAAATCCAATGCTTCTGCCATCACGCAAAAGTATTGAAATCCTTTAAAATCTACTAACTTTGGAAGCAGTTATATGTTGGCATTTGATATTTACAGTCCGGAAGAAGAGATTTTCTTTCCGCTATATGCAGAAAAAGAGGTCCGTGTTTTTGTAAAACGCGATGATATGATCCATCCCTATATCTCGGGCAATAAGTGGCGGAAGCTAAAATACCCCTTACAAGAAGCTCAAGCACAAGAAAAATCCACATTGGTCACTTTTGGAGGCGCATGGTCCAACCACCTTTTAGCCACGGCCTGTGCCGGAGCAAAATTTGGTTTCCACACCTATGGGTTTGTGCGGGGCGAAGAAGTGCACAATCCGGTACTGGCCTTATGTAAATTATTCGGCATGTCGTTGCATTTTGTGGACCGGGAAGCCTATCGCGACAAAACAACGCTTTTTGAGCGGTATTTTGGGAAACAGGCAGAAGCGTTCTTTATTGACGAAGGTGGATACGGTAAAGCTGGCGTCCGAGGTGTGAGTGAGCTCATGCATGAGCTTAACCAAAGCTATGACCATTGCTTCTGCGCCTGTGGCACGGGGACCACTTTGGCCGGCTTGGCTTCGGGAAACAGCAACGGACAAATGATCCTACATGGCGTACCAGTTCTCAAAGGTGGTGAATTTATAAAAGAGGAACTAGGGAAATTGGTTACGGCATCCAATGTGCAGATGCACCTCTCCTACCACTTTGGCGGTTACGGCAAAACCAAACCCGAGCTGATCGCCTTTATCAAATTTTTTACCCAAAAAACCGGTGTCATGATCGAACCTACCTACAC
>JBEBRE010000178.1:0-4333 GCA_040394995.1 Sphingobacterium wenxiniae | reverse complement strand
CGTTGGGGTTATGAACATCGGGGTGTCAATGACCATTTTGATGCCCGTTCGGAGTTTCAGCGCGATTATGACCGTCTGGTGTTTTCTTCTCCCTTTCGGAGATTGCAAAATAAGACGCAGGTATTTCCCCTGCCGGGCGCGGTGTTTGTCCATAACCGGTTGACGCACAGTTTGGAAGTCGCCAGTGTGGGACGTTCGTTAGGACGTTTGTTCTATTCCCTGATGAAGAAGAAAAATCCGGATATCGACGAAGAATATCCGTTTTTGCAGGAAGTCGGCAATGTGGTGTCGGCAGCATGCTTGTCACACGATCTAGGTAATCCGGCCTTTGGCCATTCAGGTGAAGCGGCGATTTCTTCTTTTTTTACAGAAGGTAAAGGCCGCGATTATAAGAAGCTGATGACGGATGAACAATGGGCCGATTTGACACATTTTGAGGGAAATGCGAATGCGTTGCGGATTTTGACGCATCCGTTTAATGGGAAGGACAGCAAAGGATTTGCATTGACCTATTCTACTTTGGCGTCTATTGTAAAATATCCCTGTGCCGCTATTGATGGACATGTAAAAGGTAATCATCAACGTAAAAAGTACGGTTACTTCGATTCAGAAAAAGATGCTTTTGAAAAGATAGCTCAAGAATTGGGCTTGGAGAAGGACCCTGATAATCCAAATGGATATTTGCGCCATCCCTTGGTTTATTTGGTGGAAGCTGCCGATGATATATGTTACAACATTATTGATTTAGAAGACGCCCATGACCTCAAAATATTGTCTTATCAAGAAGTGGAAGATTTACTGTTGCCACTATGTGGAGATGAGGATTTGCGTGCACGATTGAACGGTTTAGCCGATAGTGGGAGTCGGGTAGAACTCTTACGGGCGAAAGCTATTAACACACTCATATACGGCTGTGCCGAAATTTTCGCCAAAAATCAGGACAAGTTTTTGGCAGGCACGTTTGAGAAACCGTTGATGGAAGCCTTGTCTCCGGAAATTGTTGCCCATATGAAAAATATTGAGGAGATATCCGTCGCACGAATATATAATGCGTCTACTGTAGTACAGATAGAAATAGCAGGTTTCAAAGTCATGAATGCTCTTTTAGAAGAATTTGTGCCAGCCTATTTGAAAGAAGACAAAAGGCATTTCGACAAGAAAATCGTGGCCATGATTCCAGAACAGTTTCATACACCGTGTGGAGATGCCTATTCGAAAATTCGGTCGGTGTTGGATTATGTGTCCGGGATGACTGATATTTATGCTGTGGACCTATATCGCAAGATGAAAGGAATATCCATCCCTTCGTTGTAAACCCTTCTAGTCCTCGAGGAGAGCATAAACAGCGAGGGGAGAATCTGGTTTGCATAAATTAGTTTGTCCCAAAACTTTGTTTGGTGCTTTGCTTTACGTGTAAAAATATTATCTTTGTCGTATAAGTGTTTAAAAGGAGGATAGTATTATTATGGATGCAAAAATCACTTTGTCATTTGACGAGCAGGTCATCAAAGAAGCCAAAGCTTATGCCTCCAAAAATGGCATTAGTCTATCTCGTCTTACAGAATTTATCTACCGGCAGATGACTTCGCAGAACTATAAATCTTTAGAAGAGTTGCCCATTTCCGATTGGATCAACACAGTGGCCGAAGAAAATATTGAATACGTTAAAGCGCCCTCTCGCAAACAACTGAAATCTGAATTTTACAATGCCAAGAAATGAAGATTTTTGTTGATGCTAATGTTATCGTGGCCGTGCTGAATAGGCAATATCCTTTGTTTCCATATGCGGCAAGGATATTGAGCCTCACGGATAATCCAAAATTTAGCGTGTACACTTCTCCCATTTGCTTGGCTATTGCATTTTATTTTGCGGAAAAGAAAAGCGGTACATTGCAGGCTCGGGAAAAGATAGGTCTATTGTCAAGAAAGTTGGAAATTACGACAACAGATGTGAATACCGTGCAGTCGACTGTACGCAATATGGCCATACATGATTTTGAAGATGGATTGGAATATTATGCAGCATTACAGGCTTCATGCGAAAGAATTATATCAGAAGATGTGACGGATTTCTATTTTTCAGAGATTCCGGTGCAAGATTGTGAAACATTTTTAAATAATATATAGATGTGCGGTATGCGTATAGCGATGTGCGATTGAGAGAGGCACGCGAGAGGACTCGCGCGCCAGCAAGGAAATGGTAACAGAAAATTGTGAAGACCTTTGTGAATAACATTTCGTTTTTTTTAGACTTGCTCTCTCCATATGCAATACGCATATCTTAATACTAATATATGAAAGTTGTCATAGCAGAAAAACCTTCGGTAGCTCGGGATTTGGCTCGTGTGATGGGTGCGAAGGAAGTGAAGGATGGGTATATAGTGGGTAATGGTTATGCATTTACTTATGCTTTTGGGCATTTGGTGCAGTTGTGTACCCCTCAAGCTTACGGTTATGCCACATGGGCGGTGTCCAATCTACCGATCATTCCGGAAGCGTTTCGTTTAGAAGCCAAGAAAGTTAAGCGGGATGGAAAACAAGTGGATGATTCGGGTGCATTGAAGCAGCTTCAAACCATCAAAATACTATTGGACCAAGCCGAGGAGGTCATCGTGGCCACGGATGCGGGGCGTGAGGGAGAACTCATTTTTCGGAATATCTATTATTATCTGGGGGCTAAAGTGCCGTTCAAACGGTTGTGGATTTCTTCGCAGACAGACAAAGCCATACGGGAAGGGTTTGCTAACCTTAAAGACGGAACAGAATACGACAGTTTATATATGTCGGCTAAATCCCGTTCAGAATCGGATTGGTTGATCGGCATCAATGCCACGCAGGCATTGACATTGGCAGCAGGAAATAGGGCGCTGTTATCGTTAGGAAGGGTGCAGACGCCCACCTTGGCCATGATTTGCTCCCGCTATTTGGAGAATAAAGATTTTAAACCCCAGGCATTTTATAAAATACAGGCTGGGTTTGAAAAAGATCATATTTCGTTTAAGGCCACTTCTAACAAAATAGACAAAAAGGAGGATGCCGAAACCGCTATCGCTAAGATAACCGTTGGTTCGTCGGCTCGAGTGGTTAAAGTTGAAGCAAAAGAAGCCAGAGAACAACCTCCTCTGCTGTTCGATTTAACTTCCTTACAGCAGGATGCCAACAAAAAATACGGTTATTCTGCAGATCAGACGTTGAGCATTGCTCAAACGCTGTACGAAAAAAAGGTGATTACCTATCCTCGTACAGGTTCGCGCTATATCGGGGAAGATGTGTTTGAGAAGATTGGGGAACTGTTTGAACACTTGGCAGATACGGCTGAGGAGAGTATTGCCGTTATTTCACGGAACCTTATCGGGGCAAAACTTAACAAACGCTCTGTAGATGATAAAAAAGTAACGGATCACCACGCATTATTGGTCACGGAGGAGAAGCCAGGACCTATGCCCAAGGATCAGCAAAACATCTACAATATGATTGCCAAACGTATGGTGGAGAGTTTTTCGGAGGTTTGCTTAAAAGATATTACAACCGTTGTGCTGGACGCCCAAGGAGTGGAGCTGATCGCGAAAGGAACAGTCATCAAGCAATATGGTTGGCGTCTTTCGGCAGATCAGGTAGAGCTGCCGGATGATGATAAAAATACTGACGACCAAGACAATGAGAATGCGCAGTTGCCTAAATTGACAGCAGAAGAACTGCTGGAGATATTAACATTAGCGTTGGCTGAACGTTTTACCAAAGCCAAACCTATTCACACGGAGGCTTCTCTGTTGAAAGCCATGGAGACTTCAGGCAAGGAAATCGAGGATGAAGAGATGCGCCAGGCCATGAAAGATTGCGGTTTGGGAACACCTGCAACGCGTGCGGCAACTATTGAAACCTTGTTTCAGCGTGACTATATCAAGCGAGATAAGAAAAAACTCATTCCTACGGAAAAGGGATTAGCCGTGTACAATTTGGTCAAGGACCGTTCCATTGCGAAGATAACGTTGACAGGGAAATGGGAGCAAAAGCTGGAGGAGATGCGGGAAAATAAGGTGTCCTATGAGGTGTTTATGAAACATATTAAGGATTATACCGTGAAGATTACCAAAGAGTTGCTACAGTTGCGTGTTGCAATTCAACATAAAGAGATAAAACCACAGCAGAAAGGTAAGATTAAGTGCCCGAAATGCCAACCCGGTCATATCTTGCTATATGATAAGGTCGCCCAATGCGATCATTATGCCAGGGGTTGCGATTTTAAAATATGGCGTACCTTGAACGGAGTGTTTCTGGATGAAGGAGAAATGAAAAACCTTTTGGAAAAAGGAAAAACATCGATCTTGAAAGG
>JBEBRE010000177.1:0-4379 GCA_040394995.1 Sphingobacterium wenxiniae | reverse complement strand
ACATAGGTATCGGTCAATATGCCATATTTGACGACCTGAAAAGGTTTTGTAATAAAGATATGATCGATACGTCCCTTTTCCCGAAGACTTTTCCCCCAACCGTTAAAAGTAGAGTTAGGTTCATAAACCATTTTCGCCAAATCATACGTATCGGTGACGATACCACTTTTAGAAAGAGTGAAATAGGCTTCGTTGCGTTCATCCACATTGAAGTCGCCGGTCAGAATCAGTGGCAGATTTTGGGTTAGCTCTTTCGCCTTAGCCAATATCAATTTCGCGCTTTCTTTACGGGCTTCGATGCCTACATGGTCAAAGTGTGTGTTCATAAAAATAAATTGCTTGCCGTTTTTCTTGTCTTGGAATACGCCCCATGTGCATATTCTCGGCAACGCGGCATCCCATCCCTTATTGGGTTTTTCGGTATCGGTAGGCGAGAGCCAAAACGTACCGCTTTTCAACAATTTGAAACGATCAACACGATAAAAAATCGCCGAATGCTCTCCTTTTTGGGCACCATCATCCCTACCCACTCCAACATATTGAAATCCCGGGAGCTGTTTTTCCATATCCTGCAATTGCTCTAAAAATCCCTCTTGAATGCCAAAGATGTCAAATTCATGAAATTCAATCAGGTTGGTCAAAGCCAATTTTCGATCATCCCACAAATTGCCAACATCGCTTTCTGTTTTGAGACGTATGTTATAGGAAGCCACGGTTAACTCCTGCGCTTTAGATGCCGCAAACAGCAACAGCAACACCAGTGATAGTGAAATTCTTTTCATTTTCCTTCTTTCCTCTTTCTTCCTTCCTACTTCTCCCTTAATATCGTATTCAAAAGCTCCGGCTCATCCGTGGTGATATAGTCGATTTTTTGATCGATGAAATACTGCATGTCTTCCTTGCTGTTAACGGTCCATACGTTGGACTTCAGCTTCAGCTTTTTTGCTTCCCCAATCCAAGTCTGATTTTTCTTCAATACAGAAAGGTTATAATCAAATCCGTCCAATCCGGCTTCTTTGAGTTGTGCAGGCGATTTATCACCATTCAGGTAGTGTACTTTCGCTTTCTTATCTAATTCTTTGATTTTCAGACAGGCATCATAATCAAATGCAATATATTCCACTTGCTTTTTTGCTTTTAGTCTTTTAACGAGTTCCACGGACAGTTCGGCAGATTTCAATGTATGCTCCTTGCCCAGCTTGCTCGTCTTGAGCTCAAAGATCAATTTTGTTCCTTTTTGCTTAAGCCCTTCTTTTAGGTATTCTTCTGCCGTAGGTATTTTTTCGCCGTTAGCGTGTTTTTTAGCCAGTAGCTCTTGGTAGGTAGCGGAAGCAATGTCTATCCCGTAAAAATCTTGATCGTGATTAACAACCAGGATATGGTCTTTCGTCATGTGTACGTCAAACTCGCTACCCCACGCTTTTTGTTCAACAGCATGATTTAAGGAAGCCAAGGAATTTTGCGGGACCTTGGTGTTTTTCCATGCGCCCCGATGGGCAATCATTTTGGTCTGTGCCATGGAAGAAAGCATGATGGTAGTTGTTAAAATCAATAAGGCAAATACTTTTTTCATGTTATGTTTTTTTATTTAAGGTAAACAATATTAGCGACAGAACGTTCACCTTCATGGTCGAACTTCTTGTTGTCGGAAGGGTAGCTGACGATACCCTTCTCTCGGATGTACATCGCGCTACTGCCTCCACCGTCGAGGTTCATGGCATCTTTGGCACCAAGCCATTTCAATACTTTCGATACCTCTGTAAGATTCATACCCTGTGCCATCGCATTTCTACCGTCTACCACAATCAGGATCAATTTGTTGTCATTTGTAATGGCTATGGCCGTTCTCGGATGCCGATTCGCATTAAAAGCATTGCTTTTCAATGCTATTTCTTTACCGTCGAGCAATAGTAAAGGTCCCGACAGCATAACGTTCGGCAAGTCTATCTGCTCTGGTTTTTGCGTTTCTATAGGAAGGATAGCTATTTTCTTTTTGGAAAAAGCAAGCGTTGCATTGGCACGTTCTGATACACTTTTGGACGGGTTGACCATTTGTTTGTCCACTCGGATAAAATCGACCGCCCCTCCATTCTTCACGTCAAAAAAGCCACCATTAATTGCCAAAAGTGCCTTGTCCTCTTTTGCAAAATCTGATGTTTTCCGAAGAGTTTTGCTGTCTGCCGCCAATCGTAGTTTTTTCAACTGTCTGCGAAGGTCAATTTCTATGAAATTAATTTCTTGCCGGCTCTCAAAAAGATGGTCAAAATGCCCTTGTTTCCATATAACACCCGGTCTAAGCATTACGGAAGACCACTGCTTTCCCACAACGGCTAACGAATCGTCCTGTTGGCCAAATAAAGATGCCAAAGGCAGAAAAAGCAATAAAATAAACAGTTTATACTTGGAGAACATATTTCGTCCGATATTTATCCAACGAATATACCTATTTCATGTGAAGAAAAGATTAACTTATCGTTGTCCTTTCCATTCTCCATAAAATTGTTGCAAAAACCCCTCCATATACGCGTGTCTGCCGAGCGCTATTTGCTTGCCAGCTTCGGTATTCATCTTGTCCTTTAAGCGTAACAGTTTCTCATAAAAATGGTTAAGAGTAGGGGCGGTCGTTTGTTTATAAGCCTCTTTCGATAGGTTTTCTTCAGGAGGGATTTCGGGATTGTAGATTTCCCGATTTTTATAGCCACCATATTGGAAGGCACGAGCAATACCAATCGCACCAATGGCATCCAAGCGATCAGCATCCTGTACAATTTCCAGCTCTTTTGAATGGAACATGACTTCTCCCAAAGAAGCTTTGAATGACATATTGAGAATAATTTGCTGTACATGCCGGATACGTTCACTGTCCAGCCCTATAGATTGCAGAAAATCGCCTGCTATGCGCGGGCCAATGCTTTCATCGCCATCGTGAAACTTGCTGTCAGCAATATCGTGCAAGAGAGCTGTCAATTCGCAGACTAAGCTGTCGGCCGGCTCTGTTTCTAAAATAAGCTTGGTATTGTTCCAAACGCGTTGTATATGCCACCAATCGTGCCCCGATTCAGCATTTTTCAATTTTTCCTGTACGAAGGCAACCGTTTTGTTTATCATGCGCTACGTTTAAAATACCCCCGTTGTGCATTATGTGCGTTTCTTTGTCATCAATAATACCTTCAGGGCAGGCTCTCTTTGGCTTTTGTTTTCCGAGGCTTGGATAATTGCGTCGCAATTCGGCACCCTCCACATGACAATAACGCGGTTTTTATTTGATAATGCACAACGGATTAAAAATACATGTTATTATAACAAATGTACCAGGTCATTCTTTTAACAACTGTTTGATAATTTCCTTGATTTGTTTTTCAAAATCAGGAATAACCTCTTCTATAACACCCCATATTGCCCAAATGTCCACACCGATATAGTCATGGATCAACTTGTCTCTCATGCCAGCAATGTTTTTCCATGGAATATGCGGATAGTCGGCACGAAAGCTATCGTCTAATTTCTTAACCGCTTCTCCGATGACCTCAAAATTTCGGATAACAGCATCCTGAATCAGAGAATCTTTGAGAAAAGCATCTTCATCAATACCCTCCACATAAGAATTGATCCGTGAGATACATTCAAGGATATGGTTAAGGTACACTACAGGAGACTTTTTCATTAGTTGAGTCTAATCAAATCGTTTTCGATATAAGGCTTAAGTTGGTGGTTCAGTGATTTAACAGTGACCAAATCAACCTTCATACGCAACTTTCTGGAAAGCTCCTCTTCCAACGCTATAATATCCAATAGGTTGACTCGATTTTGAAAGTCAATAAGGATATCAAGGTCGCTATCTGGTTTTTGTTCTCCACGCGCATACGAACCGAATATACCAATAAGCGTCGGGTTAAATCGACGAGTGATATCCTTGATTACCTCTACCTGCTCTTGCGTTATCATACATCCAAAAATAAGTAATTTATGTCAAGTTTACCAATTTTTGATTTGTGTAGTTTTCCTCAATATAGCTCGTACTGCAGCAACCGGCAATCCAACTTTCCATTGAAAAATTCAAAACGCCGAGAAGCATGTAGGCCAATTTTCTTAGCCAAATCAGGGTTTCCAGTAAAGACGTATCCTTTATACCCCTTACACTCTTGCTTGATAAAATCGCCTATGCGCTTGTAAGTGGCTTCAAGCCTAGCATGCGTTCCAAGCCGTTCGCCATATTCGGGATTGAACATGATCACGCCTTTTTCTTCGGGCACAGTACTATCGGCAAAGTCACACACCTCAAATTGGATGAGATGCTCTACACCAGCCGTGCGTGCGTTCATTTTGGCAATTTCGATAGCTTCTTTCGAGATATCGGAAGCGATGATTTGCGGCAGGTT
>JBEBRE010000176.1:0-4484 GCA_040394995.1 Sphingobacterium wenxiniae | reverse complement strand
AGGAACAAGTTGTTTCCCTCGCTGTCGTGCTGTACCATGCTGTGCCCGTAAAAGGTGTCTCCGTTCAGCACGCCGCAACTGCCGGGAAGGGAGGGAACTCTGTAAAAAGGTGTTTTTTAGCGAATGCCATGCAAACCTAAAGGTATCTTTGTCGCCGTACAGCAGTTTGTAGTAATGCCTTTCCAGCACGTTCAGGTGCAGGCAGAGATGCAGCTCTTTCCAGCACCTTTCCTTGTTCAGCACGAGCTGTCCGCTTTCCTGTTCGGGCTCGTCCGTGGCAGGTGTGCCGGTGATCTCCCATATAGGATTGGTGCTGTCCGTGATCCAGTAATCGGGCCAGAACACCGTGCCATAATGCTTGTATTCCGGTATATCAAATAGATAAGTCGGGTCTTGGAGGCAAACGTTGTCTGCATCGATGTACAGCACTTCCTTGAAAGCGCTGTGCAGGATGGCCAAGGGTTTTAGAAATACGCCCGTCCGGTCGAGCGCACCCAATTCCCGGAAATCCCTGAAACGTACATGCAGCCCATCAAAGAATGCCATCACGTCGGTGGATATCTCGTTTCCAAGGTGCCATACTTCGATCGGCAGGTCGCATCCTGATGACCGGAGGACATTGATCGATATCCACAGGCAGGTCACGTGGCTCATGCCACCGGCAGTATATACGATGCCTTTCCCTGCATATCTGTGGGAAGGAAAAGTGGGAATCTTTTCAAGAAACGCTTTCCAGTCCTGGATCAAAAAGGTGATTTCGTAGGGTGACATACGATAGTTTGTTGTCCGGATCCTGTTCCTGTTGAAGTCCATGTTACGTTCGTTTTCTTAATAAGCAGAACCGGCTTTCCATCACGGAGATGTTTTGGTTTATAAGAGGGCCAGCTTGTAATTCTCTTCCAATTTAGGTAGATATTTCGAAATAGCAAAATTTTAAGTGCTTAAAAAAGCATATCCTGACAATGAAGTGGAAGTACGGATTCTTGTTAAAAGCTTATAAAAAGCAAAAAAAATATGGTTATGCCTCGCCTTCCGTGGCGTACACTGTGGGATAGACAATCCTCGGCTATGAAAACGATTTGTGCTAAACCTCAATTAGTGTATACGTGCGAGAAGTGTTATTGCGGAATCCATAGGCAACTCGAAATCCCAAATTGACGGGTCTTCTGATTTTCGTCTGTTTTTGAATTCCTTCCAACTGCAATACAAATGATGCAGTTTTTGGATACAAAAAATTGAATGTCAATCCTCCAGCAAGCTTTCCCAGCTATCAGCAATATGTCATTGCATGACATCGGTCAAAACGCCTAACATTCGAGGTGTTTGGATCGTTACGCTTCCGTCTTCGTTCAGCTTTGCATATATTTTAATTTTGCTATTGATATTGCGTCCCGCATGTAAAAATGCAGGTTTCCAATTGCTTTTTGTTGCCTGTAAACCGGTCTCTATTGCGGTAGAAAACGATGAAGGTTTGCCTGCTATCAACTTAATATCATTCAATACCCCTCTGTTGCCGAATTTTTGGACAACAGCCTCATATATTAACACGGAATCTATGGCGGTTTTGTGCTCAGATACAGTGAACTGCCTTGAAATACTGTCCGCTACTTTTTTTAAATCCCCGTTATATTTGGCTGGTATTCCTGGCCCCGTTTCCTTGTTGTCCATACTGTTGTTTTTATATATAGCTTTCGTTTTTTCATAGCTATATATAATCGAATCTTTATATACCCTTGCCCATATCATATCCACCGTATTGGATAAATCATTTACGTCTTTTCCCAATACTGTCCTAAAATTTATTTTGGGGAGGATAAAATTTATCTGGTTGTTATATTTTCGCCGGAATAAATACTTATCCCCTTCGAAATCTAAATCATAAAAATCTATATTATTCACGTTCTCCTTACCAAGTGCATTAAAATGCATGTACACAGCATAAGGAATGGTATCCTGATATAATATAGAGATATGTTCCAATTCGGGCAACAAGTTAAACAACTGGTTGTTTGATTTATCTGGAAAATGAAGCTCAAATTTTACTACACTGTAAATATCATCTTGAACCTTATCTTTAGATTGCGCAAAAACTTCGATAGTAAAGTTTGTTAAAATAACAAGTAAGCAGCAGGTGATTTTATACATGGCACTTTTACCGAAACATCCATCTAATATAGCGCATATTTTTTATCTTTACAGTAGTTGTAAAAAATTTAGAACCGTTTTGCCATGGGTACATTGTTGTTTTCAGCGCACCCAATTGGCATATCATGAGAAATAAGCAAACGAAACATTTCATCGCTATGCGCACCCTTAAATTCACGATTTACGTTATTTTGGCAGTCTCTTTTATTTTTTTTGTTTCGGAGTTTTTCAGAAGGAGGGTAGGTGCTTTTGCCGGATCTTATCCTTTTGCGAAGACATGGAAAATCAAAGCACCGATTAGCGAAGTCAAAGAAGCTGTCTTGGATTTAAAGGAAACTGATCCGAATCTTTTTGTCGAAGGGGATTCGCTATTGTTTGCGAAAGACCATACTGGATATTGGCTGAAAGTTAATTTTTATGACGAAGAAGGCAATAAAGCTGTACAGACTTTAATCAGAGAAGCGGATAAAGGTTTTACCAATTTAACATTGGTTAGTTTTATAGATAAGAAAACCGGCCATGTGCGGCTCATGAACAGGGATTTTGGTTTTTTCGATAATCGAAGGCAGATCAAGAGGTTTGATGATTTGATCGTTAAAAAGCTGTTAGAGAATAAGCATCTGAGGCCCCATTCTATGCCTATTACTGCGCTTAGTGAATAACGTTCCCTGTAAGACTGTTTAGGTCGTTAGCCATAGCTTGCAAGGCAGCGTCAGGGAAAGGGCTTGAATGGCACCTGTTTACGCTTCTCTAATAACACCTCTTTGGTGCTTGCACCTCATTTTCCTGCGCGATACATGCACAATGAAATTGCTCAGGATCTGCCTCTGAAGGCTAGTGTGGGCGTGATGTTTCCGAGTTGCGTCCGAGCTGGGTCCGAGTCTAAGGATGGAAATAGGACACTCCCACTGTTCGCTGACTTTAGGTGCAGTTGCCATCCAAGGGGAAGTCTCTGTAAGCCATGGAGCGATCTGTTAGCAACCGTGTGCTATAGCGTACAGACTGAAAAGACTATTTCAATTTCATAAAGATACTAGGCGTTTGCATTGCGGATTTTGAAACGCTCCGTAAATTCGAATTTCCATTTTCGTAAAAATTCACAAAGTTTTGTTTATGAACGGATTAAATTCTGAACTTTATGCTATGGCAATCATTGATAAAGGCTATTTGAGAGGCCAGATCGGGGATTTGGTCAATCGTAAGGTAGGTACACAAAACATCGTGCAGACGAAACCCGCAGGAAAGGTTCAGCAAACAGATTGGAGCAAGGCCGCGGCATCTGATTTTGGTTCGGCCAGCAGGGCAGGAGCCTTAATCCGCCGAGCATTTAGGCTTGTTCATCAACACATGCACGATGAGAAGATGCACAACCGTCTCGTGAAACAGTTGCAGCGCGTGATGCGCGCAACGGAAAATCCGATGTTAGGTAGCAAGACAGTGGAACGGGGTGATATCCGCCGATTGATGGGTTTTCAATTCAACGAAAACTGCCACATGCACGATTATGTCTATTTCGATCCGTTGGTCGAACTTACCGATGAGAACCGAACGGAAGTTCGTTTTCCGGCTTTCCATGCCACTGGACACTTATATGCACCGAGACTTTGCAGCCATGCCATTTTTCGTCTGGAAGCGGTTGCTTTTGATTTCGGGCAGCAGAAATATTCCATACTTGGGGAGATAGAAATAGAGATTCCGCGCTATGCAAAGACAGGAGGCCAAATGAACGAACGAACCGTGGTCTTTGATCCGCCCACCTCAGTAGGGTATAATATAGTGTTGGTGGGCATGAACGTGCTGTACGTAATGGAAAGCGATAACCGGAGCTATGTATACAATAACAAGGACCTTCATCCGGCAGCGATTATAGGCGCTTTTCGGATGTGAATTCAGGTTATAGATGCCAATACTTAACTTCATAAGTCAAAAGCATGGTGTTACCACATATTCGTTTCTTTGTCATTCCGACGATAGGAGGAATCTATTATAGGTGTCTTGCAGGCTCGACAACTTGTCTCGACCTTGGCGAGGTGACAAACAGGGCGAACAACACCCTGCTTTTGTCATTCCGACGAAGGAGGAATCTTTAGTTGAATAGATTGTCTTCGATTAGCCGAGGTTCTTCACTACACTGCGTTTCGTTCAGAATGACAAAATATTGGTTGAAGCTAAAGATACAATGTTTTTATGTATGTAATTAGCTTCTGACCTCTTTCAAGTTAAGACCATTAGCTTCTTGTTTTATCGAATTTTGGTATACATTCCTCCTTAGAACGGATAACCTATAGCAAGGTTAAACACGAGGTTTTCACGTCGCCATTCTTTATTCCGGAAATCAA
>JBEBRE010000175.1:0-4697 GCA_040394995.1 Sphingobacterium wenxiniae | reverse complement strand
TTTTTTACATTTACAACTTCAAAAAACTAGTATACTTATCCATTATGAAAATTCTAAAATTTGGTGGCACATCGGTAGGTAGTGCACAGCGCATCAAAGGATTATTGGACATCGTGAATCCATCAGAGCGCCAGATTGTCGTTTTATCGGCTGTGGCCGGCACGACGAATGCTTTAGTCGAAATTGGCCATGCTTTCCTGACAGGAAAGAAGGAAGAAGCCATTGAATTGACAAAGCAACATAAGGATAAGTATGAGTTGTTGATTAAGGAGCTTTTTACAACAGAAGAAGGTCTTGCCAAAGGCAAAAATCTGATCGATTACCATTTCAACCATATTGCATCATTGGGCAACGGTATGTTTACACCCGTGGAGGAGAAGGTTATTCTTGCTCAAGGAGAATTGTTGTCGACAACTTTATTCCACTTCCATTTGGAAGAAATCGGCGTGCCGTCGGTGCTATTGCCGGCATTGGATTTTATGAAAATAGATGAAGACAATGAGCCTATGGTCGAATACATTGGCGAAAAGCTCTCCAATCTGTTGAGCATTCATCCTGATAATACATTATTCATCACGCAGGGGTATATCTGCCGCAATTCCTTCGGCGAGATTGACAACCTGCGCCGTGGGGGATCGGATTATACTGCTTCATTGATCGGAGCAGCCATACAGGCGGAAGAGATCCAAATCTGGACCGATATCGACGGGATGCACAACAACGATCCGCGCATCGTGAAAAATACCACGCCTATCGCGCATTTGAGTTTTGATGAAGCCGCGGAATTGGCTTACTTCGGGGCGAAGATTCTCCATCCGCAGAGCGTGTTTCCGGCACAAAAGTACAATGTGCCCGTCCGCTTGCTGAATACCATGGATCCCGACGCTCCGGGGACACTGATCAGTAAGGATGGCGGTAAAAAAGGACAAATCCGTGCTATTGCGGCCAAAGACGATATTACCGCTATCCATATTCATTCTTCACGGATGTTGCTGGCTTATGGTTTTTTACGTAAGATTTTTGAGATTTTTGAACGTTATAAAACGCCTATCGACATGATTACCACGTCTGAGGTAGCTGTTTCACTCACCATTGATGATACCAAGAATCTAGGCGATATCATTAAAGAGGTGGAAGATTTCGGGAAGGTGAGAATAGACCATCACCAAACCATTATTTGCGTGGTGGGCGATTTCAGTGCCAATACCCATGGCTATGCTGCCCGCGTATTGGATGCGGTAAAGCATTTGCCGTTGCGTATGGTGTCTTATGGAGGTTCGGACTACAATGTTTCCATTTTGCTCGATACCGATCACAAAACGGAAGCTCTCCGCTCGTTGCACAACAGGTTATTTTAAGGCATTTGAAAACAAGGACCGTGTATGTTGTTTAAGAAAGATCAACAGGAAAAAATCCAGCAATTGGAAACACCGTTTTATTACTACGATATGGCGTTGCTGGAAGAAACATTGGATAGCGCGAAAACAGCAGCTGACAAGAGAGGTTTTCATGTGCATTACGCCCTGAAAGCCAATTTTAACGATCGGATTTTGGCCTTGATTCAATCCAAAGGGTTGGGGGCAGACTGTGTCAGCGGTAACGAAGTGCAGAAATCGATCGATGTAGGATTTGCGCCTTCGCAGATTACCTTTGCGGGTGTAGGCAAGTCGGACAAAGAGATCATCACGGCTTTAAAGCATGCAATTTTTGCTTTTAATGTAGAGTCTATCCAAGAAATGGAGGTGATTAATGCACTGGCGGGACAGCTTGGCGTGAAAGCCAATGTTTCGTTACGCATCAATCCCAATGTGGATGCGCATACGCATCATTACATCACAACGGGACTGGACGAAAATAAGTTTGGCGTGCCGACGTCTGAGTTGGAAAGAGCGGCGTCTGTCATCCGAGAAGCGGCCCACGTGGAGTTGGTGGGACTGCATTTTCACATCGGATCGCAAATTACGGACATGAACGTGTTTAAGAGTCTGTGCATTAAGGTGAACGAGTGGAAAAACTGGTTTGAAGAGCGTGGCACAACCATTAAGGTGCTCAATGTTGGAGGCGGATTGGGAGTGGATTATCAGCAGCCAGACGAAAATCCGATTCCGGATTTCGAAGCTTATTTTGATATTTTTGACCGGTTTTTGGAGCGAGGACCTCATCAGGAAGTACACTTTGAATTGGGAAGAGCCTTGGTCGCACAATGCGGAAGCTTAGTCAGCCGTGTATTGTACACCAAGAGTGGTGTGAAGAAGCATTTTTTGATTTTGGATGCCGGAATGACCGAACTGATGCGCCCGGCGCTGTATCAAGCCTATCATAAAATAGAACCTGCTGTTGATAGCGATGCGTCCATATTGAACTATGATGTTGTGGGACCGATATGCGAGAGTTCGGATTGCTTTGGCAAGGAGGTGCCCCTGCCGGAATCAAAACGAGGCGACTTGATTGCTATCCGTACAGCTGGCGCATATGGCGAAGTGATGGCTTCTAGATACAATCTGCGGGAAGAAATCCGTTATATCTATAGCGATAGGCTGTAATGCCGATTTAGAGAAAGGCCCAGCCTGAAAAAGAGAATAAAACTTACGACTATGTCCATCACCAAAGAATCCGAATTGATCGGTATGCAACAGGCGAGTGAGGCGGTTGCATACACCTTGAGGGAAATGATAAAATATGCCCAGCCTGGAATGACTACCAAAGAACTGGACAACTACGGAGCCACAATTCTTTCTGATTTTGGTGCTAAATCAGCTCCTTATCTTACGTATGGTTTTCCAGGGTGGACCTGTATTTGTGTCAACCATGAGTTCTTTCATGGTATCCCTTCCGAAAAATGTGTATTGCAGGAGGGTGATTTGATAAATATTGATGTTTCGGCCGAACGGAACGGATTTTGGTCGGACAATGGGTGTTCGTTTGTATTGGGTGAAGATCTGCATCAGCGCCAACAATTGGTCGATGCGTCCAAACAGATCTTAAAAAAGGCTATCGCGCATATCCATGGAGGGGTGCGTATCGCAGACATTGGCCACCTAATAGAAACCGAGGCAAAGAAAAGTGGTTATAAGGTCATCAAAAATTATGGTGGACATGGCATCGGCAGGGGACTACATGAAGAGCCTCATGATTTATTGAATTATAGAAATACTTTCGATAAACGCCGGTTTCGAAAAAATACGGTGATAGCCCTCGAAACATTTATTGCGACCGATTCGACCTATGGTGAGACGTTGGCTGATGGCTGGACAGTCGTAGGAAACAAAGGCGGTTATATGGCGCAACATGAGCATACGCTTGTGGTGACCGACGGCAAACCTCTTATATTGACCGAAATGAACGGTATGTGGGATTCATGATGATCGGCCCAGCACTTTAAATTACCGATTATCCCCATTGTATATTGCTTCATAAAACGATAAAAAAACATCCCGGCCTACCGGTAGGCCGGGATGTTTTTTATCTGTGAAATCTGTGAGCATAAGAACTATGCATATGGAAAGCATGCGATTTTTAGTATCTTTGTTGCATGGCAAAATTGATTAATCTAAAACCTTTTAAAGATTTTTTAAATTCAAGCACCGGAGGAGGAATCCTCCTATTTGTGTGCTTAGTGATATCCCTTATTGTTGCCAACAGTCCGTTTGCCGACTCCTTTAACAGTTTGTTGGTTGCAGAGCTGGGATTTGAAACCGAAAGTATCCATTTAAATTATACTGTTGCGGCTTGGATTAATGACGGACTGATGGCCATCTTCTTTTTATTAGTCGGTTTGGAAATCAAGCGGGAATTGGTGGAAGGGGAGTTGTCGTCGCCCCGACAGGCCGCTTTGCCCATCTTTTGTGCCATTGGTGGCGCATTGATACCCGCGCTTATTTATGGAGTTTTAAACATGGGACAAGAAACCCATCACGGCTGGGGTATACCGATGGCCACTGATATCGCCTTTGCTTTGGCGGTCTTGACCATGCTGGGAAAAAAAGTGCCTGTAAGTTTAAAAATATTTTTGGCCGCTTTGGCTATTGTGGATGACTTATTGGCAATCTTGGTAATCGCTCTCTTTTACTCCGGCGATTTGCATTATACCTATTTAATGTACGCTGGTGCTGTCTTGATTCTATTAGTGTTGTTTAATCGCTTTGGTGTCAAAAGCATTTGGATGTATTTGATTCCCGGCCTGTTTATTTGGTACTTTATCCATCATTCAGGTATCCATGCCACGATTGCGGGCGTATTGGTGGCCATGACGTTGCCGACTACACCAGATGATAAAGAATCGCCTTTGGAAAAACTGGAACATATCCTAACAAAACCTGTTAATTTTCTGATTGTGCCGCTCTTTGCCTTGGCCAATACCAATATCACCTTTCACGCTGATATGTTGGGCGGATTATCTTCTTCGCTAGGTTTAGGGATTATTTTAGGGCTGTTTTTTGGAAAGACGATAGGTATTTTTATAACCTGTTGGCTCTGTGTAAAATCGGGATTGGCTCAGCTACCCGAATTGGCCAATTGGAAGCATATTGCCGGTGTAGCCATGTTGGGTGGCATCGGCTTTACGATGTCTATTTTTATATCGATTTTATCGTTTAACGACCCATTGCATGTTGAAGAAGCAAAATTTGCCGTGTTGATTGGCTCGTTGATCTCAGGTATCTGTGGTTACGTATTTTTGAGCTTGTTGAATAAGAAAG
>JBEBRE010000174.1:0-4753 GCA_040394995.1 Sphingobacterium wenxiniae | reverse complement strand
TTAAAAATTTTAAGTGTATGGGTGATATAAAAAAGAAACATATTCTTTTCGTCCCCCCTACCTTTGGGGTTTAGGGGATTTACGTACCTTTGCAAGGTGGAAGAGAAATCGCAACGATATTTTCTGGAAATAAGCTATGACGGCACAGCGTACCATGGCTGGCAGCTGCAACACAACGCTGTATCCGTACAGCAAAAACTCAACGAGGCTTTACGGAAAATCTTACGTCGCGAAGTAGACACAACTGGAGCAGGAAGGACAGATACTGGCGTTCATGCTAAACAACTATTCGTGCATTTCGATATTCCAACGGATATTATCCAAGAAGAAGATCGCTTTTTGCACGCTTTAAACGCCTTGCTTCCGCACGACATCAGCGCTAATCGCCTCCTGAAAGTTGCTGACGACGCCCATGCCCGATTTGACGCCATTGAGCGGTCTTATGAATACCATATCCATTTCGGCAAAAATCCTTTTCTCATCAACAAATCTTGGCAACTGCGGGACAAACCTGACGTGGAAAAAATGAACAGGGCCACCCAATATTTGCTGGGGAAACAGGATTTCGGATGTTTTTCTAAAACACATACACAAGTCTTCACCAATATCTGCACAGTGAAACGTGCGGAATGGGTACTCTTGGAAGATAAGCTGATTTTTCACGTCACCGCAGATCGATTTTTGCGCAATATGGTGCGTGCCATTGTTGGCACATTATTGGAGATAGGATTGAAGGATCATTCTCCCGAGATGATGGTGGATATTATCAAAAGTCAGGATCGGTCACGCGCAGGTGCATCCGTCCCGGCACATGGTTTATATTTAACAAAAGTAGTGTACCCTTATATTTTAAAATCTTGAGCGAACAAAAAGTTACCGGAAAGACATACGATAGCAAGCTGTTAAAAAGGATGGCTAAATATATGGCACCCTATAAGGGCATATTTTGGGCTTCCGTGATACTGACCATCTTGTTGGCTGCCGTTGCGCCTGCATTACCTATGCTGATCGAATATACACTAGATAAATACATTCTGCGATCTGATTCTTCCGGATTGACGTGGATGCTAATCATCATGATGGCATTACTCATCGTACAAACCATCATTCGCTACTATCATACCTTGACCACCAACGTATTAGGACAAAATGTCATCCGCGACATACGTATTCAGGTTTTTAACCATATTGTCAACCTTCGCCTGAAATACTTTGATAATACCGCCATTGGTAAACTTATTACCCGTACCATTTCCGATTTGGAAACCATTTCCAACATTTTCTCCCAAGGGTTGATCCAGATTATCGGCGATTTGCTACAACTCGTGGTCATTTTAGGTGTGATGTTCTACACCGATTGGACATTGACCCTCATCGTATTAATTCCTATGCCTTTGATGATTTGGGCAACCTATATTTTTAAAGAAGCCATGAAATCGGCTTTTATTGACGTCCGGACTTGGGTGTCTAACTTGAACACGTTCTTGCAAGAGCATATCAGTGGAATGGCAATAATCCAGTACTTTTCGCGTGAAGAGCAGGAAACAAAGAAGTTTGACGAAATCAATGCCAAGCATCGGGATGCCAATATTCGTGCTAATTGGTATTTTTCCATATTTTTCCCTGTTTTGGAAATCATCATGGCCATATCTACCGGTTTGCTGGTTTGGTACGGCTCCAAACAGATTTTGGGCAATACTATTTCCCCGGGTGTAGTTGTTGCTTTTTTAATGTACATCAACATGATTTTTCGCCCTATACGTGAATTGATTGACCGATTCAACACTTTGCAAATGGGAATGGTATCGGCCGAACGCATCTTTGATGTCTTGGATACTAATGAATTTACTCCTAATAAAGGCACGCTGCAACCCGAAAAAATAGCTGGGGCAATCGCATTCGACGGCGTTTGGTTTGCGTATAACGAGGAGAAATGGGTACTGAAGGATGTTAACTTCAAAGTCAATCCGGGTGAGACATTGGCACTTGTGGGCGCGACGGGGGCCGGAAAGTCTTCCACCATCAATATATTGAGCCGTTTTTACGAAATCCAAAAAGGAAGTATCCGCTTGGACGGAATCGACATTCGTGATTATGATCTCCATTACTTGAGGCAACATATTTCCATGGTTTTGCAGGACGTCTTTCTATTCTCTGATAGCATTTTAAACAACATTACTTTGCATAATCCCCATATTGATTTTGATACGGTAGTTGAAGCGTCCAAGAAGGTGGGTGCCTATGATTTCATCATGCGGTTGCCGGGAGGCTTTGACTATCAGGTGCAAGAGCGGGGCGCAACTCTTTCGGCGGGACAAGCACAGTTAATCTCCTTTATCCGTGCTTTAGTACATAATCCCACTATTCTCATCTTGGATGAGGCAACCTCTTCCATCGATACGGAAACGGAACAGATGATTCAGCAGGCAATTGAAAATATGATGTCCGGGCGGACGGCTATTGTCATTGCCCATCGCTTGTCTACTATTCAAAAGGCTGATAAGATTATTGTTTTCGACAACGGCGAGATAAAGGAAATAGGTTCACACAGTGAATTGCTGGCTATGGATGGGTATTATAAACGGCTTTACGATCTACAGTTTCATTCGTTGGGGATATAGGTCAGCACAATTCTTCCGTCCCCTCTAGCCGGATAGACCGGTCCTCCCCCTTATCTTCCCGCAGCGAGTTCGGGACAAACTCTCTAATAAGGGGATATAAAAAGTGGCATTTGACTTTGTCTAAATAAACACACGTTGACCCTGTATAGTTCCGTCTACAATCTCCCGACATCAGACATCAAAAAGAATCACTACCTTTAAATCGCGAGTAGCATCGAGCTACAGCATAAATAGCTAACATTAAATCGTATTCTTTATGATGAAAAGTATTGTTTTGAGCTTTGTTTTCCTTTATTCAGGAATGTTGGTTGCCCAACAGGAGACGCTTGATTATTTTATCAAAAACGCAAAAGTATATGACGGTACAGGTGCACCTGCATCTGTCATGCATATTGGCATATTGCAGGATAAAATCCAGTATGTGGGTACAGATACCACGCTACCGGCAAAAAAAGTCATCGACGCCAAGGGCTATGTACTGTCGCCCGGATTTATCGATCCACATACACATGCTGATCGTTGGTTAAAGGGCAAAGAAACAAATTATCTTTATCCCTGGATCGCACAGGGTGTCACTATGGTGTTTGTGGGCAGTGATGGATTCGGCACGTACGAGCTCGATAAAGAGTTTGCCATTTATGAAAAAAAGGGAATGGGTGCGAACGTTGCGGCATTCGTGGGATTTGGCCCTGTACGTACGAAAGTCTTGGGACGTGATGTTGTACAACCTGACCAAGACGCTCTCGAAGAAATGAAAAAACTGGTTGAACAAGGAATGCAGGAAGGGGCATTAGGATTGTCCACCGGCCTGCTTTATGTTCCACAGATATGGTCGGAGACTCCAGAGATCGTTGAGTTAGCGAAAGTGGCGGCAAAGTACGGAGGTATATACGACACACATATGCGGTCGGAATCGAATGATATCCTCAAGAGTATCAATGAGGTGATGACCATTGGCAACGAGGCTGGCCTTCCCGTGCATATCTCCCATATCAAGATTAGTGGTCAGGATAATTGGGGTCGATCGAGTGAGGTCATTGACTTGATTCATAAGGCGCGTGCAAAAGGGATGGACATTACGGCCAATCAGTATCCTTTTGTCGCCTCCATGACGGGATTGAAAAACAGCTTGGTGCCGAAGTGGGCATTGGCGGGAGGAGATGCCAAAATGTTGCAACGCTTCGACAATCCGGATGATCTGAAAAAAATCAAGGATTTTTTAGCCAAGCGGACAGACGAACAAAACAAGCGGTCCGTTGTGTCTACCTTGGATAAGTCGATGCAATATCTAAATGGCAAATCGTTATATGACCTGTGCCAAGAATGGCAGTTGCCTATCGAAGATGCGGCAGTTAAATTGTTGAAACTAAGTCCTTCTATTAGTGGGATGAGTTTCTCGATGGATGAGCAGGATATTATTAATTTTTCTAAACAACCTTGGGTCATGACGGGATCGGATGGTGGCGGTTTTCATCCGCGCACCTATTCGACTTTTACACAGATCATCGAGAATTATAGTTTGGCCAAGGAGATTTTTCCGTTGGCAAAGGCTATCCATCGTGCGACCGGCATGACAGCACGAACGTTTAAAATCCCGAATAGAGGTGAAATTAAAAAAGGCTACTATGCCGATATTATTATCTTCAAACCTGAAGAAGTTAAATCTCATTCGGATTTTGTCCATATAGACGGGCTTTCAGAAGGGATGCGCTATGTGTTTGTCAATGGAAAGCCGGTCATCGAAGAGAAAAATTTTACAAATACGTTGCCTGGACAGACGATCAAAAGAGCACAATAAAAAATCTCTGACCCACTATTAAATTCAATAACTTGGTATACAGTAAAACAATTATGCTCTTGAACAAAAAAGCAACCGTGTAAATACGGTTGCTTTTTTGTCATCGCTCCTATCGCACAACGCTCTAATTCAATCCTCTTTTCCTCATTAGGTGAATGGGATCGGGGTCTGCGCCACGGAACTTTCTGTACATTTCGGCAGGATTTCCTGTCCCCCCTCTTTCCAAGATGCTCTTGCGGAAAGCATTCGCCGTTGCTTGATCGTAAAGCCCCTTTTCTTTGAACGCCGCAAAAGCATCGGCATCCAATACCTCCGCCCAAATATAGCTGTAATA
>JBEBRE010000173.1:0-4759 GCA_040394995.1 Sphingobacterium wenxiniae | reverse complement strand
CTTGTTTCTTGCTCTTTTTCCAACTTCTTTATCCTTCTATCCAATAGAAAAAGATAGATACCAAGCACGGCAAAGATGGTCGCTAATACCAGGACGACTACGTAGATTTTTCCAGAACTTCTTAAGACATCGGCCATTTCCACGGTATCTTGGGCAAAAAGGCCCAGATGGAACAACAACGCCAAGCCTGCAATACTGTATTTTTTCATCTGAATAAATTGTTTTTAAAGTGGTGAAGCTTGCATAAGCTGGTTTATTTGTACTTGTTGAGGTAACTCATGCAGGTTTCTTATAGAATCTAAAATATTAGTCAATTTGATTTCTTTTGTTTTCGATCAAACGGATGCGGTAGCGAAGCGTGGCGATCCACATGCCGATTAATATCCATCCGACGACGGCCGTATAGAAAATGGGACGCATCTGATTATTCATGTCGATATCACCAAACGTACTGTTGCCACCACTTCCGGGATGCAACGAATCGGTCATTTTGGGCATAATGTACATCAGCACAATCATGATCGGAAAGGCAAAAATATTGTAAATAGCCGAAATTTTGGCTCTTTTCTGTTCCTCTTCCAAGGCATTGCGCAATACCAAATAGGCCAAATACATCAGCGTGGCTATTGCTGATCCATTTGTTTTGGCGTCGTTGGGCCATGCTTCGCCCCAAGTTATGTTAGCCCATTCCATGCCTGTCAGCAAGCCCATAAAACAGAACACGATGCCGGTGTTGACGGCTTCCACGGCAATTAGATCGTGATGGGTGTTCCCGCTACTTAAATAACGTATACTGTAAATGACCGAAATGAGGTAAAGAACGAACATCGCAAACCACATGGGAACATGGAAATACACGTTGCGAATGGTCTCATACAAGAGATAAAGTTTGGGAACCGGGCCCAACAATCCGGCAACGATGGATGTGGCTACCATGAATAACCCTAAAAGTTTCCACCAATTTTTTCTCATGAAAATACTGTTTTTAATCCTTCCAAAGGTAAGGAAATAACAACAAAGAAATAGTGATTGTAATGACATTAATTGCCAAAAGCACAAAAATTTCTCCCGCACTGATGGCACGGTCAAGCCCATGTAGCGCATTTTGGGAAAGCTTAATGAGCACAATTAACAAAGGGATAATGACGGGAAAACTTAGGATGGCCATGATAGTACTGTTGTTCCCGGTTTTGGAACTGATACCCGAGACCATCGTGAATACTGATGCAAAACTTATACTGCCCAATAAGACGGCAAGCAGATAGAGTAAAGGGTCACCAATTGGTGTGGGAAAGATAAGGGAATATATAGTAAAGGCTATTGCAGACAATAGCCCCATAACGAATATATTATAGATAATCTTGGCTATAATGATGGCCTTTGGGCTGACAATCGTGTAATAATATAACTGGCGATAAGGGCTCTCCTGTACAAAACTCCTGCTAATGGCATTGATGCTGGCAAAGAGTAAGATAATCCAAAATAGCGCATTCCAAACAAGCGTATCTACGGACTTGAAAGCTTGATAGCATACAAACACCGTAGATACGACATATAGTAGAATTCCGTTGATAGCGTATTTAGAACGCCACTCCAGAACAATATCCTTGCGGACCAAAGCTTTTACTTGCTTGAACACATTCATTCCAAGCAAAGATACAAATACTTCGCTTTAATATAAGATAAAGGATCTTCAATGTTCCTACACCTGTATAGTGCCTTTCCAACTCCAATTCCTGTCCCTGTAAACCAGGTGTAGAAAAAAATCAATGCTAGGCTTTATCTACTTCGGATTTTGCATCAGCAATTACCTCTTGGGCTTTGTTCCCTGCATTATTAGCGATTTCTGAGGCCTTGTTGGCCAAACGGCTAGCCTTCTCCGATGCTGTGTCCAAGGCATGCTTACCGACTTCCTTAGCTCTGTCTTTCAGGTTTTCTAAATCTCTTTTGGCTTCTTTTGCCAATTTTGCCGCGCGTTTTGCTTCCTTCTTCGAAATTTCTTTCAATGACTTGGTTAGGTCTTTCACCCCTTTGTTAGCGCGTTCCAATTGACGTTTTCCATCTTCTGTTCCCAATAGATAATATGCTGCAGTCCCGACAGCTAATCCCAACAAGGCGAATGCTATTAATCCTTTTTTATTTTCCATGATTTTTATGTTAAAATTTCTTTAATCTATATGTAATCAAGGAACAAGTTACAGACCAAAAAGTTTTAAAAAAAATGATTTTAACAGAAATTAACGGACCCGTCATGTTTTCCTAATTCTAGATTTGGCGTTTGTCTAATGACACCTAAAAATTCCGACATGAAATTGGGGACTTATTAACTGTTGACTTTTTGTACAGATTGCAATGTATAAAGATGTTGGTAGAGACCATTGCCTTTTGACATCAGCTCGATATGGTTGCCGACATCCGATACCATGCCATTTTCGATAACTACAATTTGATCGGCATCCTTAATAGTACTCAATCGATGCGCAATGATGACGGAAGTACGGTTGCGCATAAGTTCTTCCAAAGCCAGTTGCACTAGCCTTTCTGACTCAGAATCAAGGGAGGATGTGGCTTCATCCAATATCAGGATAGCCGGGTCCTTCAATAATGCCCGAGCAATGGCAATACGTTGGCGTTGGCCTCCAGAAAGTTTGACGCCACGTTCGCCGACAACGGTGTCATATCCATCAGGGAAAGCCATGATAAAGTCGTGTGCATTGGCCCGCCTGGCGGCCTGTATAATATCTGTTGCATCGGCATCTAAACGACCATAACCAATATTTTCGCGGATGGTGCCGCCAAATAAAAGCACATCCTGTGGGACGATGGCCACTTGATTACGGATATCGGTCAGCGAAAAATTGGCACTGGGCAAACCGTCATAGGCAATAGTTCCGGATGTGGGCTTGTAAAATTGCAGGATAAGTGACGCGATGGTGGATTTGCCTGTGCCACTCGGGCCTACCAATGCCAATTTTTTGCCTGCTTCCACGTGGAAGGAAACATCTTTTAAAATCTGCACATCCGAACGGGAAGGGTAGGAGAAGCCTACATTTTTGAAAGTAAGCGATCCCTGTATGGGCTGTTGTATGTCTTTGTTTTGTACTGAAATAACAATGTCCTCTTTCTGCTCGTGCAATAGTTCCAATACACGTTCGCTAGCACCTAAAGCGCGCTGGATGTTGGCATATAGCTCCGGAAAGCTGCCCATGGATCCGGCTACAAACATGGAATACAGAATATAGGTCGTGAGGTCGCCTACGGATATTTCTCCTTGGGAGACGAGTGAAGCACCATACCAAATAACAGCAATGACAGCTCCAAAAACGCAGAAAATAATGAACGAAGCGAAGAATCCGCGGTAAGTAGCGCCTTTCACGGCCAACCTTACCACAGCGTCCAGCTTATATGCATAGCGCTTGGTTTCGTGGTATTCATTGACAAAGGCCTTGACATTGGTGATGCCCAACAAGGTCTCCTGCACAATGCTATTGGAATCGGCTAACTGATCCTGTGCCTGTCTGGACAGGGATCGGATAAATCTGCCGAAAACCATCGCTGTGACAACGATGATAGGAAGGATGCATAAGTTCATCAAGGCCAATTTGGGCGAAACAAACACTAATAGGCCTATTCCAAGAACCAAACTGATGCTTTGACGCAGGACTTCAGCCAACGTAGAGGTTAAAGTGTCTTGTATTTGGGCCAGATCTGCTGACAGCCTGCTGTTTAGTTCGCCTACCCTTCGGTTAGCAAAAAATTCTACCGGCAAGGATATCAGGCGATTGTACGTGTCTTTTCGTAGATTAGCAAGTGCTTTTTCAGCAATTTCAACAAATAGCCGGATACGACCGAAAGAGACGATAGACTGAAAAAGTAAAATAATCATTGAAATGCCACCGATGTAAAGCACACTCGGATATAACCATGGGTATGTTTGACGACCTTGTGCTGCATCGATCATCGCGCCCAATAAGGCCGGAAAGGTTAGCATAGTTAAACTGGAAAGGATCAAAAAGACCATCCCGACCACAAATTTGGTGCGGTAAGGACGTAAATAAGAAAAGAGCTGGAAAGCTTTCTTAAGTAGTTCTTTGTTTAACTTGGGTTTGGGTAAATCGTCCGGTTGCGTATTCCCGCTGTTCAATCTCGCTCTCGCCATCAATTACTGATTTAGGAAGGCAAAAATACGGTATTTATTGGGGTGAACTTATCACTCTTACGTCAAATTTTGTGGTTATGTTTGCGGTAAAGTATAAATATGACGGTTATTAAACCGATAATAATAAGACCCAGGAGATATAAAAACAGATTATTGCTATGGTCTTGTTGGTCAAGCTCTTTGATTTGGGTACGCAATTTTTCATTTTCCATCTGCAATTTGGAAATGGTTTTCATGTAAGCCGTAACCTGTGCATCGTATTCTTTTGCCAAGGATTCGTTCCGCGTGCTTTCATTATCCTTGATATCCAGTAATTTTTTTGTTTCGAGGAAAATGTTGTTGTCTGTAAGGACAATTTGCTTCAAGATGTCAATGGATTTTTGCATATCCTTCTTGGTTTTGAAGATGCCAAAAACACCTGTCTTCTGTTGAAAGCTTATGTCAAGCTCGCCAAAACGGTAGCTACGTTCGTCCAATAGCGTATTCACCCGTTGCCGTTGCTGTTCAAAGCTAAGGGAGTCTGTATCAATAGCATTTTGGGCTTGACAAAGGCAGGGAAGGATATTCGCAAAGAGCATAAATAAAAGGGTGTGTCTCATC
>JBEBRE010000172.1:0-4777 GCA_040394995.1 Sphingobacterium wenxiniae | reverse complement strand
GAATCACATTGTTGCATTGAGTGCTTCGGAAGGCATTTTGGTATTCGACAAAGGATTGGAGCAGTTGCGTAATATTTCCAGCGAAACAAACGATTCGGAATCTAAGCGTACCATCGAACTGTACGGTGATTATGTCTTAGCTGCTGAAGGGCAAAAAGGTTTAGGTATTTATAATTATAGCACCGGCGCACTTTACCAACGTCTGGCCGTTCCCACCGTGGAAGAAGGAGGCGAAGGGCTATCACCGGAAGATTTGGCGACCATCGCTGTTTCAACGAATGGTGACCGCATGTTTGTGGCAAGTGGTGGTGCGGGTGTTGCCGCTTATCGGTTCGGCGACAATGCACAAATTGACTTCTTGGGAAATGTTAATCTCAAAACCATTGGTGAGGGTTCAAACAACTACGTGTTAAGCAAAGGCAATCACGTGTTTGTTGCCAGTGGAAAAGGCGGGCTGAAAATCCTCAAAATGATTGAATTGAAACCCGAAACACCAACCTGTAACGGTACGTATCCGGCATATACAGGCAACACACAGTATGATCTTAACGTAAATGAGGCCGCGAGCTACTCGGATAGTAAAATGTTTTTGGCTAACATAAACATAAATAGAAACTTCGACTGGTGTGGATCTTTACAGGTTAATGGAACTGCAAATGTTAATGGTGAATCGATATTCAATATGTATGGATCATTGATGATCGTAAAAGATCTAAATGTCAATGCCACTATGAATATAAACGGAGCTTCTACGGTTAATGGAAAAATAGCGATCAATGGTGGTGCTACTTTAGCCGTCAACGGTTCGCTTTCGCAGGGATCAAGTGGTAATGCGAATAGTTTCCACGTTAACGGAACAATGAAAGTTGACGGTGAAGTGGTGATTTATGGTGACTTGACCATCAATGGTGGTGGGAAAATCGAATTTGCCAATAGCAATTCCAAGGTTACTGTATATGGTAAATTGACCAATTGGGGCACGGTTGTAAACGGGTCCGTTACAAAAATTTAGGTTATATTTATACACCCGGAAAGCGTATCAGGGGAGGGGTATCTTCATCCTTCTGGTAAGTTTTCTGGGTTTTTTATGTCCAGAATTCATATGAAAAATCAACTGTTTTGTAGCTTATTTGCTTGTATCTGTTTAATATTTACACAAGGATGTAAGAAGCCCCCTATTATTGAGGAAGACGAAGATCCTATTGGTGAGGTGAAAGAATTACCCGTGTTAGATGAGTCTATCCCCGCTGTCATTCCGCATATCTATATCGACATAGATGGCCATGCAGAAGTTGTGGAGAAATCAACCTATTTAAATGCAGCTGTCAAAATGGATGGCAAAGGGAAATTCGCAGATCTACAGACGGTGAGAACCCGGATCAAAGGAAGGGGAAACTCGACATGGGAAAAGCCTAAGAAACCATATCGCTTGAAACTTGACGAGGCGACCGCTGTATTGGGTCTTCCCCAAGCCAAGGATTGGGTATTATTGGCAAATTATAATGATTATACCTTTATGGCCAATGCCATAGCCATGCAAATTGCTAAACAACTGGGGATGCCCTACACCAATGATATTATTCCTGTAGACTTGACGATTAATGGTGAATACCGAGGACAGTACAATTTGACACAACAAATAGAAGCCAAAGCAAACCGCGTGAATGTAGGAGAAGGGGGTGTTATATGGGAATTGGATTCCTATTTTGACGAGGATTGGAAGTTTAAATCTAACCATTTCAATCTACCGCTTATGCTGAAAGATCCGGGAGTGGAATCTGCAGCTCAGTTTGAAGCACTTCAGAAAGAATTTCAAGATTTTGAAGATATCGTGTTCCGTGCTGATTTCCCCAATAATGAATGGGGAAGTGTCTTTGACAAGGAGCAACTGGTTAATTTCCTGATTGTTAATAATTTGACTGCAAACCTTGAAATCTCCCATCCAAAAAGCACCTTTATGCACAAAAGGGCGGGCGGAAAGTACACCATGGGTCCCATATGGGACTTTGATTATGGCTTTGGTTTTGACGAAGTGAGCCGTCGATATTTTAACAATGTGCGTAAGCCTCTTTTAGGTGAAGCAGACACTCGCATAGGAGCCGTGTTTTTTAAACACCTATTGAAAGATCCAGAAGTACGGGCGCTTTATAAAAGTAAATGGAAGACCTATCGCAATACAAAATTCAATGAATTGATGGGTTTTATTGACCGTTACGCGGCGACTGTTCGAAATTCACAGAAGGAGGATTTCGCTTTATGGAAATCTGGTGAGGGAAATTTTGCACAGAGCAAAGCGGATATCAAGACGTTTTTAAGAAATAGGGTGAAGCATATCGATAGTGAAATGGCTGCACTCTAAAATTATAAAATAACGACTTTTTAGACCCTCATCGGAAGAACGATGAGGGTTTTATCTTTTATGCCCTCATTGATTAAAACGATATCCCCTCAAGAACTCCTGAATATCCATCTTTTTCTTTCCCTCTAGCTGCAGGGATGTAATGCGAAGCGACCCATCTTTTGTTGCAAAGGCCAAATAGTTTTTGCCATCTGTCTCGAACTCGCCAGGGTTTTTTGATAAAGGAGCAGCTTTTTCAGTCTCATATATTTTTAATACTTTTCCATTTAAATAGGTAAAAGCAGTCGGATAGGGGCTGAGTCCCCGTATCAGGTTATATACTTCATCTTGGGACTTGTTCCAGTCTATTTCACAATCGTGTTTGAAAATCTTGGGCGCCATTTTAAGAGAACCTTCCACAAGGTTTTCTTGCGGAATGGGTTGTGTATTATTGGTTTTAATGGCTTGAACGGTCTGCAAAAGTACTTCCGCTCCTGCTTTCATCAATTTATCGTGAAGCATACCGGCTGTATCGCTGTCAAGGATAGGCACTTTCTTGGAAAATAAGATATTTCCGGTGTCAATCTCCTGTTGGAGCAGAAAGGTAGTCACGCCGGATTCTTTTTCACCCTGTATAATCGCATGGTTAATGGGGGCTGCGCCACGATATTGAGGAAGAAGCGAGGCGTGGACATTCACCGTGCCTTTGGGGGGCATGTTCCACACGGATTCAGGCAACATGCGGAAAGCGACGACGATTTGCAGGTCAGCCTGATAGGATGCCAACTCGTTTATAAAATCAGGATCTTTCAGTTTTACAGGTTGAAGCACCGGAAGGCCATTTTCCAAGGCAAATCTTTTAACGGCCGACTGTTGCAGTTTTTGACCTCTTCCGGCTGGTTTGTCGGGAGCGGTGACAACGGCCACCACATTTTCGCCAGTATCTAATAAAGCTTTTAATGAAGCAACAGCGAAATCGGGGGTCCCCATAAATATAATGCGCATGATAGAAGTAAGAAATTAAAAAATAAAAGTTAAAAAATGATGGCCATACCTAAAATTATCGGAATAGCGATAATTTTAGGCTTGTTGGGCATCCGCTTACAAATTTTGTTAACTTTGCGAAGTTACAAATTATTTGGGCTTGAATTTTCCTTACTTTTTAGCAAAGCGAATCACCTTCATGGGCCACCGGACGTTCTCTAAATTGATTGTCCGTGTCACGATTGGTGCATTGGCACTTGCCATTACGGCCATCATTTTGTCGGTGGCAATCTTAAACGGTTTCAAGAAAGAAATTATCGAAAAGCAACGGGGATTCTTCGGTGATATCGTAGTCACTAAAAATGATTTGAATTCCTCTTATGAAAATACGCCTATTCGCCTTTCTGCGAAGCAGTTAGGAGAAATTAGAAAACTTTCTCAGGTAAAGGTGGTCGCTCCCTTTGCGACCAAGGCTGGCATTATGAATGTCAACGGCGAGGTAGAGGGTGTGCTGTTGAAAGGTATTGACAGGCAATATGACCAACGGTATTTGCATCGTACCATTGTTCGGGGAGATACGTTAGATTTTTCCCAGGAAGCCAATACCCAAATTCTGGTTTCCGAATATCTGGCCAAGAGGCTTCATCTGGATATTGGCGATAAATTTATCATGTTCTTTATTCAAGGAGCATCTCAAAGAAGGGCACGGCCATTTACCGTCAAAGGGATATACACCACCCATTCAATAGAATTGGATAAGACGTACGTGATTGGTTCGTTGGATTTAATTCGGCGTTTAAATGATCTGGAGAAAGATGAAGTCGGAGCTTACGAGATACGCATATCGTCTTTTGACTCTTTGGAACAAGCAACTTTGGCCATCAATGAGGTTTTGCCGATTGAAGTGAACGCTAGCAACATTGTGGAACAGATGCCCGATATATTTAATTGGCTGAATATGTTGGACATGAACGATGACGTGATTTTTGTGTTGATGCTGATCGTGGCTATTATCAATATGATCTCCTCCTTGCTGATCAGCATTTTGGAACGCTCGTCCATGATTGGTGTTTTAAAAGCTTTAGGGTATTCCAATAGTGGGATTCGGCAGGTGTTCCTGTATAATTCCATGTATTTGATAGGTTATGGGCTGCTTATCGGCAACTTGATTGCCATAGCCTTGTATGTGTTCCAAAACCATACCCATTTTTTCACCTTGGATCCTTCGATCTATTATATCGAATATGTTCCGATGTCTGTAGCTTGGTATGAAGTCGTTGTATTGAATGTTGCTGTTGTTGTTATCAGCCTTTTGACCTTGTTTATACCGGCGATGCTGATCAGTCGCATTTCACCTATCAAGACTATTCAGTTCAAATGATACTGTAGGTGTCTTTTAGGAAAAATGGTCTTTCCGACGACAGTGCTGGTTTCGATGCATCGGGAAGGAATCTA
>JBEBRE010000171.1:0-4779 GCA_040394995.1 Sphingobacterium wenxiniae | reverse complement strand
CGTTTATCTTAAGAATAATAATTCACGTAATTTTGGAAGTGGCCATTTTGCATCATCGACGATCTTCTCCAATTTGTTGACATGGTAGCGAATCTCATCAAAATAAGGTTTTACTACCTCGTCATATGCAATAGCTTTTTCGCGTACATCTTCAAAAGTGTTTGCCTTTTTACGTGCTTGGCGCATTTCTTCAGCTTTTTCCAAGATAAGATTAGTATGCTTTGAGATACGTTCTACCAAATTGATTTGTGAACTGTATGCTTCTTTGGCCAAACCAAGGTCCTGTAAACCCTTCACGTTGGAAATCAACTCGTTTTGGTAAACGAAACAAGAAGGTGCTATTTGGCTGGTTACCACCTCGCCGATAACACGGGCCTCGATCTGAAGTTTCTTGTAGAAGTTTTCCAACAATATTTCATGGCGGGCTTCGGATTCGCGTTTCGAGTAGATGCCTAATTTTTCAAATAATTCCAATGTCTCTTCTTTCACATATACATCCAATGCTTTTGGTGTGGATTTGATGTTGGATAAGCCCCTTGCTTCTGCTTCTTTTGCCCATTCCTCGCTGTATCCATTTCCTTCGAAGCGAATGGCTTTGGATTCTTTGATATATTTGCGGATAACGTTTAGGATAGCCAAATCCTTTTTCGTCCCTTTTTTGATTTGTTTATCAACTTCGGATTTGAATTCTATCAATTGTGCGGCGACGATAGCATTCAAAATCGTCATCGGCTGTGCGGCGTTAGCTGAAGACCCTACCGCGCGGAATTCAAATTTGTTCCCGGTGAAAGCAAATGGCGAAGTACGGTTACGATCGGTATTATCCAATTTCAATTCCGGTATTTTTGGAATGCCATGCCACAAGTTTGTTTCGTTTTTCACTTTCTTCGCTACGCGAGCTGATTCTACTTCCTCTAGGATTTCATCCAATTGTGATCCCAAGAAGATGGATATGATAGCTGGTGGTGCTTCGTTTGCGCCCAAGCGGTGATCGTTGCTATGGCTGGCGATAGAAGCACGCAACAAATCAGCATATTCATACACGGCTTTGATGGTGTTCACAAAGAAGGTGAGGAACATCAAGTTGTTCTTCGGGGTTTTGCCCGGTGACAATAGGTTGATTCCGGTGTTGGTAATCAATGACCAGTTGTTGTGCTTGCCCGAACCATTTACGCCACTATACGGCTTTTCGTGCAACAATACCTTGAATTGATGACGAATAGCAACTTGTTCCATCAAATTCATCAACAATTGGTTGTGGTCAATAGCCAAATTGATTTCCTCGTACATCGGGGCGCATTCAAACTGTGAAGGAGCAACCTCATTGTGACGGGTTTTTAATGGAATTCCTAATTTTAGTGCCTCGTTTTCCAAATCGACCATATATGCCAATACACGCTCAGGAATGGCTCCGAAATAGTGGTCTTCCAGTTGTTGGCCTTTTGCGGACATGTGTCCGAACAAGGTACGTCCTGTCAGTTGAAGATCCGGACGACCATTGAACAAGGCTAAATCCACTAAGAAATACTCTTGTTCAATACCCAGAGAAGCATTTACTTTGGTTACGGATTTATCGAAATATTGAACAACTTCTGTCGCAGCTTTATCTACCGCGGCAATGGCTTTTAGCAAAGGTGCCTTATAATCCAGCGATTCGCCTGTGTAAGAAACAAATACTGTAGGGATACACAATGTTTTTCCTGCTACCGTTTCATAAATGAAAGCAGGAGAGGAAGGATCCCACGCGGTATAACCACGGGCTTCGAAAGTGTTACGGATACCACCGTTAGGAAATGACGAAGCATCAGGTTCTTGTTGCACAAGGGACTCTCCCGAAAATTTTTCAATGGCTTCGCCGTTTTCATCAGGTTCGAAAAACGCATCGTGTTTTTCTGCCGTAGAGCCTGTCAACGGTTGGAACCAGTGTGTGTAATGTGTCGCACCATTTTCCAGAGCCCATGCTTTCATGGCTTGGGCGATGTGTTCCGCAATTTCTCTCGTGATTTGCGAGCCCTCATTTATGGACTGTACAAGTTCTTTGTATGTCGTTTTAGGAAGATAGTCCTTCATTTTATTGACAGTGAACACATTCTTGCCATAAATTTGGGTTGATTTCAGTGATTCTACTTTTTCAACCTCTTTTAGTGAGCGTGATACAGCTGACGAAGCTGCTTTAAACCTTAAGCTTGACATATTTTACGATGTGATTATTGAATTTTGTTTGTTGATTTTGTCATTTTGTGTTGTAAAAGTACATTAAAAATTGTAAAATCAAATATCTTTTATAAAATTTTACGAAAAATATTGATAAATTATAAATTTTGATAGAAATATTGGGATTTATTTGGTTGATAGTGTGCTTTTTTTTGTTTTTTTATATTTTTTGTTTCTTGGGGTGGCTTTGGTGCGCGCTGACTTTTGTTATTGAGTGTAAAAAAAACTTTCTTCGCGAAATAAAGGAGCTAAACGTGACGAAAACGCCCTGATATATTATCTTGACCGGAGTCGGAAGGCAATATCTCAGGGCGTTTTGAACTCTCGTTTTGGAGAAAGTATTTGTCTATTCGTTGTTCTAAGGCATTTGAAACGAGGGTGGTATAGCATCCGTCCCTGTAGCCCATTTCTTATTGGGATGTTTACCCATCACCAGTTCTAAAATACCACCTTTCATCAGATCCTTGTGATCAAACCAAGCCTTGTCCCATAATTTGCCATTCAATTTTGCACTTTGGATATATTTATTTTCCGGCGAATAATTGATGGCCTGTACCGTAAACGTCTTGCCATTGCCCAATTCAAGAACCGATTTTTCGAATACCGGACTGCCAATGACATACATCGGAAGTCCCGGCGTTACCGGATAAAAACCGATTTGCGAAAAGACAACAAATGATGTAAGTCCACCACCGTCTTCATCTCCCGGAATACCCATCACATCGTTTCTGAACCATTGATCTAATAAAGTGCGTACACGCTTTTGGGTCCGCCATGGTTGACCCGCGTAGCTATATAGATAAGGAATGTGCATGGCGGGTTCGTTGCCCATCGAAAACTGGCCGACATTACCACTATGGTCAGCGTAAATGTGGTAGAAATCGGGTCTGCCTTTTCCTAACGGGGTGCTGAACATATCTTCCAAGGCGTCGACGAAGGCATCTTTGCCACCAATAAGGTCTACAAGGTCCGCGATATTATGTTGTACATCGAAACGATAGACATAACCTGTGTTTTCATCGTATGCATCCCTGCCTCCGATACCTGGAGGAAAACGATAGTCGATGTCGGGTACAAAGTTGCCGAAAGAATCCTTAGGGTGAAAGAATTTGGTTTCCGGATGGAATATTTTGCGATAATTCTTGCTACGTTCAGCAAAATAGTTGGATTCCTGTTCGTTCGCTAGGGCTTTGGCAATGATGGATAGGCACCATTCGTCGTATACCGTACCTAGGGTAACGGCCACGGGTTGCCGGCGTTCCCAGCCATGTACTTCCGGTACTTCTTCTTTCTCACCCGGGGCCAGCGAAGGGAAATATCCGTGATCTTTATAAAATTGATCCAATACACCAGCGGGCTTAGCCGACCAAGGTGCCAATGTTTTTTCGGTGATGGCGGCTTTGGAAACCTGATAGGCTTGGGTCAAATTGAATCCTTTTAGCCCTTTGACATGTGCATCCGCTACCATGGCCGCGGCATGGTTGGAATTCATCCGCCGGCTGTCACCTGTCACTTCTGGGAAATTAGGCATCCATGCCTGTGGCATTTGCTCGGTCATGGTAACATAGGAATGGATCATATCACTCTCCATTTCCGGTTCGATGATGATGCGCAAGGGATGCGTAGCACGGTAGGTATCCCAAATCCAGTCGTCCGTATAGAATGTCTTTCCGCCATCGCTGTGTACTTTTCCATCGTAAGCGCTGAAATAATGTCTGTCTTCTGATATGGCTATCATCCGCTCATATGTCCGATACAACGAAGTATAAAACACCGTTTTGGCATCTTCGTCTGCACCTGAAACCTTGATTTTCCCCAATGTTTGATTCCATATATCACGACCTTTGCTGGCCACAGCATCCAGCTCAAAGTCTTTGATCTCTCTACGAAGGTTGCGTTGCGCCTGTTCGGCACTGATAAACGAAATACCATAACGCAATTTTACAAGACCGGTGTTTTTGGGGAAGCTCATGATATAATAGGCATTCGTTCCTTTTGTGGTGTGGTCTTCTACGCCTATCTTATCGCCTTTGTGTGATCCAATGACAACGGGCTTGACGTCGGTTTCTAGGTATATGTATACGCGTGTGTTTTTATTGAGCTGTTGGTAACCACTGATGCTGTTTTCGGTTTTACTGAGCTCACCGTTACGTGTATTCAAAATGAGGTAGGTTGGCTTTTGTGGATCCGAGAAGCGAATGGCATATATGCCCGATTGGTGGGAAGGGGCGTATTCTACATGTGCATCCAGTTCATCGAGGTCAACACTGTAAAAGTAGGGTTTGATGATCTCGTTGTCATAACTGAGCTTTATGACGCTTTTAATATCACTGACCGAACCCTGATAAGGGCTGAGATTGAAAGCCGAACTGCCCCGATGGCTTGTCACCTCTAATGGAAGGCCATTCAATAGATTGCTTGTATAGTTTTCCCGTTCGGGATACACCCGGAGCATACTATTGGGTAAGTGTACCGTAGGGTAGGTGGGCACCAGCAAATGGCTAATATTTCCAATATAAGGATTCACATAATCGACAGGCTCTTTAGTGGTTTGTCCAACGACAG
>JBEBRE010000170.1:0-4830 GCA_040394995.1 Sphingobacterium wenxiniae | reverse complement strand
CCCAAGTGCCAGAACCTATAACCCGAAAATTGTGTTAAATGAATATTGGACGACAACAGGAAGATAATTATGAAAGTGAAGATGAAATCGACAATAAAATACGTTGCATTACTGTTTGTAGCAACGGTTTATTTCAGTTCCTGCGCAAAGGACGACTATTATACCGACGGGGGGCGCGCCGTAGCAGAATTTGACGGCTCTATCATGGACTATTTGGATTCCAAACCACGGGAATTTGATACCATTGCCCAAATCGTTCGTCTAGCCGGTCTGGAGGATAAATTTAAAAGTGAAGAATTTACTTTTTTCGCCCCTCGGGATGAGGATATCAAAAGTTTGATCGGTAGCCTGACAAGTGGGGGACTCAATCGAGAACTTTATAATCTAGGTTTGGATACCATTATAGAATTGTCAGACGTTGACCCCTATATTTGGAATTTTTACCTGCACCGACACATCTTTAATGGCAAAAATAAATTAGCAGATTATCCTCAAGTGGACTATAGCCTAATGAATGTTTATAGTGGCCAGAATTACTACTCACAAGGTGATGCTGTGTGCAACATTGGTGTGGTATTCAATGATGCCAGAAGTTCGGATGGCACCTCCGTATTAAAATACATGGGATATCGACAATTGCATATCGCTTATATTCCCGATATGTCCAATCCAGATGCACTTAATCCTGTACGGATAGCTTCTTCCGATATTCAGCCACACAACGGGGTGGTGCATGTATTGGACTACACCCAGGCGGTATTTGGTTTTAACAATGGTAATGTAACGGCTGATATTATTCAAAGTAAAAGGTAGAGTCTATGAAAAGTATACTAAAAACATATATAATGGTGGCATTATCCTTGTCCTTTTTAGCGACAGGCTGTGTAAAAGAAACCACCTTTTTCTCCGAACCCTATGGAGAGGGCAAATCGCCGTTACCTGTCACGTTTGATCGATCGCAGACACCTTCCCCAGCCAATGGCAGTGTAGGCACGTTAGTCAAACTCAAGGTTGAAGGATTAGCTGAGTTTAGAGACAAAGCCGTCTTTAAGTTCAACGGGCAAGAGGCCGAAATTGTCAGCCTTTCCGGAAATCAGTTGGAAGTACGGGTACCAGAATATGCCAGTACGGGCATTACCTCCATCACCATTGACGACATCGTCATTTTTGGACCCGAATTCGAGGTAGACGGAAAGATAAAAATTGATCCCACTTGGGAAGCTAGACAAGGAACGAATAACACTGTAAGTGACCGGTTCGTTATGCCCGACGGTAAAGTCATCTATGTGGGTTCTTTTACGGATTACAATCGTCGCGGATTGGTACGTCCCATCAACCGATTGGTACGCACTTACTCCAATGGGGTGTATGACGTGAGCTGGCGCACGGGCCAAGGAGCAAATGGAGCGCTGAACAGCATTGTACAGATTGCTGATCGCTATTATATCGCCGGATCGTTTGGAGGATTCGACCAGAAAAAGGAAAACATCTCCAATATTACCAGTCTGCACCTGACCGGAGGATTGGATTCTACCGGTATCAAACCCTTCCGGAGACCAGACCAATCGGATACAACAAAATATGTCCCCACATTCAATGGTGGATTTAATGCTGCCGTGAATAAGCTTTATGTTCAAGGGAATAAACTGATCGCTACGGGGAATTTCCGGTATTACGTGAGCCGCAGATACGACCAGCCGAATGAAAGAGAAACCCGCGATACCACTATATTGGATAGTATTGAAATCCGGCACATTGCGCGCCTAAATCTCGATGGTACTTTGGACAAGAGCTTCCGTTTCAACGGTAACACGGCATTTTCAGGAGCTAACGGCAACATGGCAACTCTGATGCACGAATCCGGACCATTGCAAGGCAAGATGTTGGTTTTCGGACAATTTACACGTTTCGATGGGCAAGCCGCCGGTTATATCACGCGGTTGAATCCCGATGGTACAATCGATAACACCTTCAATCCAGGTGGTGTAGGGGCCAATTATTACATCAGCAATGTCACTTATAACGAGCAAACGAACAAATATCTTGCCGTAGGCCAATTCGTGACATACAATGGCCGTCCGGCCCAGTACATGGCTTTACTAAATGCTGATGGAACCTTAGACGAGAGCTTCCAAGCCAAAATATTCTTGGGTGGATATCCGACCTATGCCCAGCAGTTAAACGATGGCCTTATTGTCGTATCAGGTGGCTTTTTGACCTATGGAGGAGTTACACGAAACCGTTTTATGATACTCAAGGCCAATGGTGACCTAGCTGAACCAACAATGAATGCCACAGGACAGTTTAATGGTTGGCTAGGCCGTATTATCGAGACCACCTCGGAGGATGGAAAAAGGGCATTGCTTTTGTTGGGTAACTTTTCGAAATTCAACAACGAAGATGTTTCGAATATCATTAGAGTGACTATAGAATAAAAAAGACGGATCATGAAAAGAATTAACCGATTAAACAGCATAAGACTATTGCTGATGGCTTTCTTCACTTTAAGCCTTTTCAGCCACTGTAAAGAAGAGTTTAGTAAACTCATTCCTCCTCAAGAAGAGGAAGAAGAAATTGATGTCGTATATGGCGCTCCAAAAGTACTTTTGCTCATTGTAGATGGAGCGAGAGGTCAGTCGGTGAGAGACGCCAAATCGCCCACTTTGACCAAATTATTGCCACATTCCATCCATACTTGGGTGGGTTTAAGCGACGAAAATGCACAAGGTATTACGGCCAATTGGACAAGTATCTTCACCGGTGTGAACCAAACCAAACACGGTGTCGTAGACAACGATTTTTCGACGAATAAGTTGGATATCTATCCTTCTATCTTTAAACGCATTACTGACTTCAATCCTGAGGCTAAAATAGACATCATTAGTGCTGACCAACAATTTTTGGACAACTATGATACAAATGCTGAAGCCAAGTTAGCTACCAACGATGAGGATGTCAAAAACAAAGTAATCGCCAGTTTAGGCATCGAAGACCGTACTGTGATCACTGCCCACTTCGAAGATTTAAAGAAAGCTGGTGAATCCAGTGGTTTCGATCTTTCTTTCAACGATTACAGAGAGGCCATCAACAGTTTTGACAGTCAAGTAGCCGATATACTCCAAGCATTGGAACAACGGGAACATTATGATCAGGAGAACTGGTTGGTCATTATCACCTCCAGTCAAGGTGGACATTTTGAGATTCCCGCATCGGAAAACGATAATACGGTATTCAGCAATCCTTCGTTAAACACGTTTACCATTATGTATTCGCCAACATACAGCTCCAAATTTATTGGTAAGCCTTACATTGGGAATAAACTTTCGGGTGAATTTATGCGCTTCAACGCGGAGAAGTATGCAGAGCTAAAAACTGCCGAGAACGAGCTGTTCAATTTGGGAGATGAGGATTTCACCATAGAAATCAAAATCAAGAAAAACAGAGGAGCAAACAACAACTATCGATTCAGCCACCCGTCTATTATTGGCAAAAGGGAAACCTTTCAAGGGAGTTGGGACAGGGAGTTAATGTATGGTTGGGTTATCCATTTGTCTGACAATTTTTGGGTATTCAACGCCCGCGGTGATAAGGGATATGGAGAGGTGAAAGCCGACCAAAATCAACGGTTGAACGATGCGACTTGGAACACCATTACGGTGGTGGGATTACAAAGAGACGGTGAACGTTTTGTCCGTCTATACACTAATGGAGAATTCAATCGAGAAGCTAATATTACTGGATGGGGTAAAATAGACTCGGAGTGGCCCCTACGGATTGGCTTTCTACCAACTCGTGAAAGTTGGCGATCAGATGCCTATTTGTCGGATGTAAAAATCTGGAAAACAGCTATGCCGGATGATATGGTACGAAATTTCAGTTGTGACGTAGGTGTCGATCCCAATCATCCATATATCGACTATTTAGCAGGTTATTGGCCAATTATGGGAGGCAATACAAGTGGTATGATTTTCGATGAAGGACCTTTCGGAGCGAATCTGACATTAGGCGATCCAGCCTACCCCACTACCCTACTCAACGATTTTATCTGTGCTCCTTCTACTGCACAATTGGGACAATTGGTACCACGCACTTATGATGTATCAGCACAGATCATCAGTTGGTTAAAGGTACCACGCCAATTAAGCTGGCAAATGGACGGTCGCGTATGGTTGGATAAATAAAAATATTAAAGACAATGAAAACGATAAAAAAACTTGGGTATATAACAATGATACTCTGTGGTTTTGTAGCTTGTAAGGATACAAATCTGGAAGATTTTGCCTTACAGGGTGGACAAGGTGTCCAGGTATCGACGGGTGCGGTTGCCGGCAACATCACCAAAACAAATGCATTTCTAACCATTCCGGTAGCACTCAAATTAAGCGGGAATGCCCCGAAAGCCTTTGAAGTAGAACTTCGTGTCAATCAGGACACTGTAGCAAAATTGGTAGAACAAGGCCAACTGACCGATGTAACAGTAGTTGCTTCCAGCGCCGTGCAGATTGATAATGTCGCTAAAGTGAGTTATGGATCAGATGTAGCACAATTTAGCATAACCGTGTCGCGAACCGAGGTGGAAAGGCATTATGGCAAAAAAGTAGCTATCGGATACTCGCTAGATCAGGCTGGTAAAGCTAATAGCATTGATCCGTCACAGAATACCGGTATCGTTGTGCTCAACACTTTAGAACTATTGACCCCAGAGGATATCCATTTTATTTCCTTACAGACAGGTGGTAACATCATTGAAGCACGGGATCGTCAAAATTATTCTAGTAGCTCGGGAGGAATATCCATCCCTCTGACAGCGAATCTGGCTAGTTTCCCAGG
>JBEBRE010000169.1:0-4979 GCA_040394995.1 Sphingobacterium wenxiniae | reverse complement strand
CAATGATCTTTAAAATCTTTGTATTTTTGCCCGAAAGCATAGTTTGTATGAATAGCAGATTAGAAGAATTGAAGCAGTTTTTAGCAGAAAACCCAAATGACCCGTTTTTGAAATATGCCTTGACAATGGAGTATAAAAAAATGGGGGATATGGAGAAGGCAATGGCCGGATTTCAGGAGCTTGTATCCCAACATGAAAACTACGTTGGCACATACTATCATTTTGCTAAATTTTTGGATGAAAACAGTCAAAAGAACGAAGCATTGAGCATCTATAAAAAAGGGATGGAAGTAGCCGCCCGTGTAAAAAACAGACATGCCTATAGTGAATTGCAACGTGCCTATAATTTGTCCATGGGCATTGATGAGGATGACTGGGAAGATTAAAATGAATATAAATAAGCACAAAATTTCATTTGTGGTATCTTTTTTGTAGCTGATTCACATATTGTTATGTGATGCGTTTGATTATATATTTAAGTGGATTTTTAGTTGCTCTGTATCTTCTTATTAGTTGCATAAACACCCGGTCCAATGCGAGCGGGGATAATGGCAAATCTGGGAAAATTACAGAAAACAAGCTGTTGGGCATTTACAAAGGAGAATTGCCTTGCACGGATTGCGAGGCCATTGCGACTGTGCTCACCTTGGAACAAGGCAACAATTACAAACTTGAGTATATATATGTCGGCAAAAATGTAGATTCGTTTTCCAAAAATGGCCGATGGAAGCTGGAAGATGACAAATTGAATCTGGAAGGGTTGGATTATCAATATAAAGTTGAATATAATCAGTTACGCCAGTTAGATCTTTCGGGAAGGGAAATCACCGGTGATCTCTCAGACCGCTATGTTTTAAAATCATCGGAATAAAGAAAAAAAAAGAGAGATTTATGTACGACACCCGAATCGAATTGATATGAGTTTTTGGAGAGTTTTATTGGCTATTTTTTTACCTCCTTTAGCGGTTGTCGACAAAGGATGTGGTTCTATTTTGATTATTTTTCTGCTTACCCTTGCCGGATGGGTTCCCGGAATTATAGGGGCTTTGGTGATTTTGAACAATCCCAAATACAACAGAAATAGATAGGAATTCCCTAAAAGATAAATGGATTAGGTTTCAGTGTCCGAGCTGTAATTTATTTACACTCCCCCCCTGCTGACATGCCATTATCAAAACGATAGCAAGCCATTACTTAATAAACAGCCTGTTTACTTGTACGCTCTTCTTTCGCGCAAAGCTCTTTCAACGTCTTAACCACAAAATCTATTTCGGCTTTTGTATTGTATTTGCTGAACGAAAAGCGAACTGAGGGTCTCTTGGAATCGCCATGCAACGCATGGAGAACGTGGCTACCGATTTCCGAGCCTGAACTGCAGGCGCTACCTCCGGATGCCGAAATTCCGGCAATATCTAAACTGAACAAAAGCATGTCGGCAATGTCAGCGCAAGGCAACGAAACATTCAATACCGTGTAAAGCGAATTGGAGGCGTCGGTATGGCCATTAAAGCGAACATCGGGAATAGCATTGATCAGTTCCGTCTTCATATAGTCTTTCAGGCTCTGGATATGCGTGCGATGTGCATCCATGTCTGCATAGCACAATTCCAATGCTTTTGCCAGCCCGACGATGCCGTATACGTTTTCTGTGCCACCGCGCATATTGCGTTCTTGCGCACCCCCATATATCATCGGCTTTATCTTGTTCTTGGCGTTGATATAAATAAAACCTACACCTTTCGGCCCATGGAATTTATGCGCGGCACCTGTAATAAAATCAACCTTTAGATCAGATACATCATGCACATAATGACCCATGGTCTGTACCGTGTCCGAATGAAATATGGCATCAAATTCCTGACATATTTCCGATACTTTTTTGATATCCGTTAAATTGCCGATTTCGTTATTGGCGTGCATCAAAGACACCAATGTCCTTGGGTTCTTGGACAATAATTCCCGTAGATGGTCCAGATCGACATCACCTTGTGCATTAACATGCAGTATATCCAAATGAATGCGGCCTAATTTTTCTTGCTCTTCAAGGGTATGCAAAACGGCGTGGTGTTCCAAAGGCGACGTGATGGCATGGGTGATGCCTAAATCCAAAATGGATCGAACGATGGCCATATTGTCGGCTTCGGTACCTCCTGATGTGAAAAAAATCTCTGAAGGAGAGGCCTTCAGGAGGTTAGCTACGGTCTTGCGGGCTTTCTCCACAATGGTTTTGACCTGCCGGCCGTGTGCATGTATGGAAGAGGGATTTCCGAAATTTTCGCGCATGGTTTCCGTCATCACTTCAATCACTTCCGGATCAAGTGGAGTCGTCGCCGCATTGTCTAAATATACTTGCATAGTGCAAAATTAATCAAAGCAAACGTAAATGTCAGAAGATATCTAAATTGTTTTCTTTTGGTATTAAAATAGCGGATTTCTTGAAACAATATATATGATTGTTAAAGGCGTTCAACATTATCCTTATGAACAACTATTTGTCCATTTTTCTTTGTTGGCTTGATTAGCAGAAACACCGAAAACAACCCCGTCAGCAATGCAAAATACAATAAAAGGTCACCATATCGGGTATAAAATGTCAACTCTTCATTCAAATTGATTTCCTGTGTCAGGGATGCAGGTTTCCACCAAGTTGTTTTTTGGACGACATCACCCCGTTGATTGATGAAGCCCGAAATGCCCGTATTGGCCGATCGTGCAACCCATCGCCGGTTTTCTATGGCACGTAGTTTGGCGTACTGTAGATGCTGGTCCTTACCAGATGTGTTTCCCCACCAACCGTCGTTGGTCACAATCGCAATAAATTGCGCACCTTTCTTGATATAGGTAGCGACATAGTCACCCCAAATTGATTCGTAACAAATAACAGGCGCTGCCCCGATACCACTGGCCGAATAGAACACCGAAGGTTCTTCCTGACGGCCATAACCACCCGTCGTGCCACCAAAATGGGCAAACAACGGTTTCATAAAAGCCAAAGCTTCTCCAAAGGGCAATTGTTCTACCCCCGGCACCAATTTTGATTTATGGTAGAACTGCAACTTACTTGATTGATCGATCAATACGGCAGCGTTAAACGCATCGAGGAAAATGCTATCGCCATAATCCCTGGCTGTAGACGTTTTCGCGTAATTGTAAATTTGGTAACTTTCGATACCAGATAGCACATTTCCGTTCTTGTAGTTGTTCAGAAACTGCTGTATTTCTTCGTAGGCCGGATGGGCTCTAAACGTATCTTCATTGATTCCATTTCTCCCGGAAATGGCTGTTTCCGGCCAAAGAAAAAACTCTGTATTGGGTTTGGCTACCTTTTCTGATAATTTGATCAAAGTTGTCAACTGCTGTTCGGGGGTAATGAAACCGAATTTCCCATAAGGGTCGATATTGGGTTGCACGACCACGATTTCAGAGGGATTGCCAGGTTCTTTATAAGTCGTGTATTGCGCCAAAGAAACCAATATGGGCAATAGGATGACAGCAACCAAGCTGAACAGCAATCTTTTTTGGGGAATGCTCGTGATGTTTTGCCTTTTCTGCCATATGGATAGAAAGAGGAGCGTATTGGAAAGCCAAATCCATATCGTGCCTCCAAAAACACCCGTAACGTTATACCATTGCACCAATTGATGGAAGTTGGCAAAGCCATTGCCTAAGGTCATCCACGGAAAAGCCAAATCCCATGTTTGATGGAGGTATTCGTAACCTATCCAAAAGGATATCAAGCCCAAAAAACTGTAGCCAATGGAATATTTCCTGCGCAACTGATAGTATAATCGAAACACCAAGCCCATCAGCAATGGTGCGAGCCCAAAGGGGATAAGCGAGATGAGCAAGGCTACTGGACCGGGCAAATTGGCGCTCATGGCATTATATACCCAATAAATAGATGCTGTATTCCATACAAATCCCGTCAAAAAGGCCAACCAAAATATTTTACGGCCTTTCTTGCTATATGGACCTCGCATGATCTGCTCTATGGCCAGCAACAATGGCACAAAAGCAACTAACAAAAGTGGACTTGTATAGGGAATAGGCGGCCAGGCCAACCACAATAAAAAGGCACTTAAGAGTGCTAATAGATAATTATTCTTCACGTATTACTATAGTTGGGATAATAATTCGGATTTTTTACTTTCGTATTCCGCCTGTGTAATCAATTGGCGATCGTACAACGTTTTTAGTTTTTTGAGTTTCAATGTGAGTTCGTCCTCTTCCTCTTGATGGGGAGCCGTGGTATGTTTTGTCTCCTCTACCGGCGTTACGATGTCAAATGTGGGCTGTGCTTGGACTTCTTCGTCCTCTGGTTGGACGATTTCAAAAGTGGCCTCTCCGTGTGATTCTTCCAAATCCGACTCCTGTGGGACAGTGTTTTCTTCTGATACAGGAGGCATGTGCGTAAAGGTCGTCTTCTCGCGCGCGATCTTAAAATAAGGATTGTTGGCGTTTTCCAACGCGTCTTTAATGATTTGATATAGCTTTCTGGCCTGCACTTTAGGGATATAGTCAATCGTCAGGTTTTCGCCGGTAAAGGGGATGACGGTCACCTTAGAACCGAAAATCTCTTCTTTAAAGGCAATATCCTTGATATCGTTCCAGCTGAATATCTCAAAATTTGTCGCCAATCCCAATTTTGTAAACTCACACAGGAAAATACGTTTGTTGCTCACCGTAATGCTATCGGGCAACAGGGTCACCGCCGGTTTTTTCTGAAGAGAAATATATTGTATAAATTCCCCTGCCGTCAACATGTCAACGATCTTGTTATGGATCTTTTCCACCACTTTGGGATCTTGTCCGTCTTGAAGAAATTTATCTATGCTCATTTTCAAATTAAAAAGTTAAAATTAAAAAGTAAAAAACGACTGAGAAGTCTGAAATCAGAAGTAAGAAGAAAGAAACTTTAAACCTTAAACTTCAAACTTTAAACCATTTCCAAATTTCCACATTATCTCATTTCCACATTA
>JBEBRE010000168.1:0-5096 GCA_040394995.1 Sphingobacterium wenxiniae | reverse complement strand
GCAAGATTACAGATATTTAAACAGATAATAAAGTACTATAATCAGCACGATACAGGCAATAATGAGTGTCTTATTCCGTCTGCCATCTGTATACGATTCGCTGCTTTTAAACTTATAATCTCTTTTAAATTTATTGATATCCACGGTAACCTCCTTTTATATATAGGATGAACTATAATGTAAAATTACATAAAATTATTCATGATGGTAAGGCTCACCGCGCATGATTGTAAAAGCACGGTACACTTGTTCCACAAAAAACAGGCGGATCATCTGGTGTGAAAAAGTCATCTTAGACAAGGACAACTGCTGATTGGCTCGTTGGTATACCTCCTCCGAAAAGCCATACGGTCCCCCGATGACAAAAACCAAATGATTGACTGAACCCACCATCTTTTGTTCGATAAACGTTGAGAATTGCATAGAGGTATATTCCTTTCCCCTTTCATCCAATAGGACAATAAAATCCAGCTTTTGGATATTTTTCAATAGCAATTCCCCTTCTTTTTGTTTTTGCTGTTCCTGTGTGAGGTTTTTCGCATTTTTGATATCGGGAATGACCTGCATCTGAAACGGAATATAATGTTTAAGCCGTTTCATATAGTTCTCCATTCCCGAAAGAATGAAACCATCATCTGTCTTTCCAATGCACAGCAACGTTATTTTCATCAGTATAAATTATATATGGCACGACAATTCAAGCTGGTATCATGCGTCAGCGATTGCAAAAATACAACTACAATTTAGTAAATTGCGATGTATATAATGGACAGTCCATTAGTTTTGAATCAAAATTAAATTTATTTTATAAAAACCATTCACATGAAACAAATAAAACATTTTCTATGCGCTTCCATGTTGCTGGCGAGTTCGGCAGTTCTTGCCCAAGAAGATACCACGAAAACCTGGACTATTACTGGGGAAAACACATTCCTTATTAACCAGAGCTCTTTTTCCAACTGGGCAGCTGGAGGAGTCAATTCCTTTGCCGGGAACCTAGTGCTCAATTACGATTTCAATTATAAAAGGGACAAATGGAATTGGGATAATAAGGTATTGGCGGCCTATGGACAGACTTTCCAGAAAGAAACAGACTGGCGGAAAAATGACGATCGTTTTGCGTTGAACAGCTTATTGGGCTATCAGGCCAAAGATTACTGGCTGTATACCTTTTATATGAACTTCAACACCCAGTTTGCCAATGGTTACAATTACGGCATTGAACCCAAGGAAAAAATATCCGGTGCTTTCGCTCCTGCCTATTTAAGCTTTGGTCCCGGTTTTGCCTATAAAAGATCGGACAATTTTAAAGTAAATATTTCTCCTGCTGCCGCACGCTTTGTCTTTGTAACCGACGAAAACCTGCGAACCAACTTCGGATTGGATGCGGACAAAAGTTCACGTTTTGAGTTTGGTGCTTCTTTGGATGCTTACTACAAAGCCGACATCATGGAGAACGTCACTTTTGAAAACATCTTAAAACTTTATTCCAATTATCTGGAAGATCCGCAAAACGTGGACGTGGACTATACCGCCAATCTGTTTATGAAAGTCAACAAGTTTATTACCGTCAATGCTGGTGTGCAACTGATCTATGACGACAATACCTTAATACCAAAAGAAGAAAACGGTGTAAAAGTAGGAGAACGTCCGACCTTACAGGTTAAACAGATATTGGGAGCAGGGATTACATATAAATTCTAGTAGAAGCGCGCAATTGTTCGCCTCTACCTACAATAAAAAACAAAACCCAGCCGATTTTGGCTGGGTTTTGTTTTTTATATCCTGTTGTTTATAATGCCGCAATGGCTTCATTCAACGTTTCCGAAGGACGCATAGCTTTTGTTGCCAGTTCATCATTCGGGAAATAGTAACCACCAATATCTTGCGGTTTACCCTGCGCACCGATCAATTCTGCATTGATTTTTGCTTCACTGGTCGTCAAGGCATCCGCCAAGGCTTTAAATTGGGCAGCCAATGCCACATCTTTGGTTTGTTTGGCCAATTCCTGCGCCCAATACAACGTCAAATAGAAGTGCGAACCCCTATTGTCAATCTGCCCCACTTTACGGGCTGGCGACTTGTCATTCGCTAAGAACAACGCATTTGCCTCGTCCAATGTATCAGCCAACACCTGTGCTTTGGCATTGTTTTGTGTTTGTGCCAGATGCTCCAAAGAAGCCTGTAAAGCCAAGAACTCGCCCAATGAATCCCAACGTAGGTAGCCTTCGCTTATAAACTGCTCCACATGCTTCGGTGCAGAACCACCTGCTCCTGTTTCAAACAATCCACCGCCATTCATTAACGGAACGATCGATAGCATTTTGGCAGAAGTACCCAACTCCAGAATCGGGAACAAATCCGTCAGGTAATCGCGCAAGACATTTCCGGTTACCGAGATGGTGTCTTCTCCCTTCCGAATGCGATCGATGGAGAACTTAGTTGCTTCTACAGGCGAGAGGATACGGATATCTAACCCTGTTGTATCGAAGTTGGGCAAGTATTTATTTACTTTTTTAATGATTTCCCTGTCGTGTGCACGGTTTTCATCCAACCAGAACACTGCGGGTGTGCCGGATAAGCGCGCACGGTTAACGGCTAATTTTACCCAGTCTTGAATCGGGGCATCTTTGGTTTGGCACATCCGGAAGATATCGCCTTTTTCTACCGCTTGTTCCATAAACACATGGCCATTCGCGTCGACCACACGAATCGTACCTTTGGCACTCGCCTGAAACGTCTTGTCATGTGAACCATATTCCTCTGCTTTCTGAGCCATAAGGCCTACATTGGGAACGGAACCCATTGTTCTCGGATCGTACGCGCCGTTGGCCTTACAATCAGCAATCACTGTCGCGTACACACCTGCATAGCAACGATCGGGAATAATGGCAATGGTATCTTGAGGTTTGCCCGCTTTGTTCCACATTTGTCCTGAGGTACGGATCATGGCCGGCATAGAAGCATCCACAATCACATCTGAAGGAACATGCAGATTCGTGATGCCTTTGTCGGAATTGACCATGGCCAAATCCGGTCCGTTTGCGATAGCCGTTTCAATAGCCGCTTTTATCTCTCCTTCTTTAGGATGGCCGGCAATTTTGGCGTACACCTCTCCTAAACCGTTGTTTTTATTGATACCCAATTCTTGGAACAAATCAGCATATTGAGCGAATACCTCTTTGAAATACACTTCCACGATGGCGCCAAAAATAATCGGATCGGACACCTTCATCATCGTGGCCTTCAAGTGTGCAGAAAGTAATACACCTGCAGCTTTTGCGTCTGCAATGGCCTTTGCCACGAAAGCTTTTAGTTTGGCTAAGCTCATCACCGACGAATCAATGACTTCGCCAGCCTTTAGATTTGCCAATCCTTTTAGTTCCTTCACGGAACCATCTTCGCCTACAAATTCAATTTTAAATTGGGTATCCTGCTCGACAGTTACGGATTTTTCTGTTCCGTAAAAATCGCCATCTGTCATGGAAGCCACTTTGGTCTTGCTATCGGCTGACCATGCACCCATGGAATGTGGATTGGCTTTTGCATAGTTTTTAACGGCTTTAGGTGCACGTCGGTCAGAATTTCCTTCGCGTAGCACCGGATTGACAGCCGATCCCAACACTTTCGCATACGTTGCCTTAATGCTTTCTTCTTCGGCATTGGCCGGAGCATCCGGATAATTCGGCACGTTGTAGCCTGCTTTTTGCAATTCGGCGATGGCCGCTTTCAACTGTGGAATAGAAGCCGAAATATTGGGCAATTTAATGATGTTGGCATCTGGTGTAGTGGCCAACTGCCCCAACTCGGCCAAAGCATCAGAAGTCTTTTGTTCCTCGGTTAGGTAGTCGTTAAAATTAGCCAGAATGCGTCCGGCTAACGAAATATCCTTCAATTCTACCGATATACCAGCAGTCTTGGCAAATGCTTGTACAATAGGCAAAAATGAATACGTAGCCAGTAATGGCGCTTCATCTGTCTTGGTGTAAATGATTTTAGATGACATAGTTTTCTATTGAAATAATATAAATTTTCGATGAACGATTAGACGATTTTCGCAAAATAAAACCTGCGTTTTTAAAAAATCGCTTAAAGATAAACATTTGAAAATAAAAACGCCATAATTGTGTGAATTATGGCGTTTTTGACAAAATAAATTGACCGAAATGGATTATTTCTTTTTGGATTCGATGAGCATCACGCCATACTGTGCCTGTTCTCCGTAAATGGACATTGCGTCTTCCGCTTTTAAAATGGAAAAAGATTTTATGTCGTCGGGATTCATATTTGTGATCATCTCGATATCAACAATTTCTCCGTCTATGACGACAAGCGGAGCGTATAATTGTTTTATGGTATCTCCGTTCTTTTCCCAAGACGCCCATCCTTTGGGCCCGATGCGAAACTCATAGCGTTTCGCATCTTTTATCTCGTATTGTCCATCCGGTAAAGAGGCCAGGAGTGCTTTTATAGCGTCACCACGATGGATTATTTTCCGAATCTGGGTAACATAATTGCCAAAATTTACTTTTTCTTCATCTGACATACCATTCTTGTATGCTGAAATCGCGCCGGACCTATTGTTTTTCACGAAACTGGCTTCAAAAGGAAATTCACCGCTTTTTTTGCTGTCGTTGGATTGGATATCCGTTAATTCCAATTCTGCTACCAAACGCAAAAACTGTTGGGCTTCTTGGTCAGACAGCTCTTGTCTATATTCTTCTCCAGTACCATCTTTATCACTATCAGATTTGACCTTTTGCAATAGAAACAGTTTTCCATCCTTATACTCCAAATCATCAATTCTCAGATAGCTGATCGAATCCGTTGCACCATGTACAGGACAAATGCTTTGCACAAACATCATGATGAAACAGAGGGCAATAATTAATATATTTCTTTTCATACCGAACGATTTATATTTGATCGCATGGTTATTCATAACCATTATGTTATGATAAAAGTAATTATTAGTGTGCATATCTCCTAATATTGAATAACACACATTTAATTCACGAAAGCCTACTTTGTACCACCGGCAGGGCAGACGCATCCAAAATTGTTTTTGTAAGAAATGGTGTTAGGGTAAATGGAGG
>JBEBRE010000167.1:0-5115 GCA_040394995.1 Sphingobacterium wenxiniae | reverse complement strand
TGGTTCCGATGGAGATGCGGTAGCCCGTAGCTCCGGCCACGGCACCCCAAGTGATGTCTGCGTTCACCGGGACATCGATGGCATGATTAGCGGGCGTAATGTTTATTGCGCAACCGGGTGGCGTTATCGTTGGAGTGGATTGCAATTCATAAGCCCCGGCATCCACGTGCGTGCTAAATAATCTGAGGTTGCCGGCTAAATCACTGTCTGTCTCGGGCCCGTTCCCCTTAACAGCGGTATAAAGCGGATTTCTTCCATGATCCACAGCCGGACTATTATCCTGTAAACTAAAATTACCATTGGCAAAATCTTGAAATAGGGGATCGACACCTACTAAATTATTTGTACCATTTGTATTTTCCTGAAATATATTCCTCCTGAAATCCTTTGTACTCTGGTCAGTTAACTCATCGTTTTTGTCTATATCGGGCCATAGATGAACACCATTTATAGTGCCTGCGGTGTTGTTGGAAAAAAATAGAATTAAAAATATGGGTTAAAAAAGTGTCATATGGCGAACTCAAGGCATGAGGGTGGACGATAGCGGTATTTGCGTTGGATACGAAGGTCGAATTGGTAACATATAACTCCTCTCTGCTGTAGATGGCACCTCCAATAGTTCCTGTTGTATTTCTATGGAATAAAGAATTGGATAAAGAGAGTCTGTAGCCACTATATATGGCTCCTCCATAAATTGAAGAAGAATTTTGATCAAAATAAGAATTGGAAATGAATAACTCAGATTCATTGGAAATAGCACCACCTCGCCCTGAAGAAGTATTTTGTGTAAACACAGAGTTTGTAATGGTTGAAGGATCCGAATTAAAGTGAATAGCTCCTCCATCCTCTTCAGCTGTATTGTTTCTGAAAGCGGAACTGGAAATGGTTACACTTTCAAAACGGACATAGATGGCACCTCCTTTATCGTTGCTGTGATTGCCCTCAAAATGGCAATCAATGATTTGGGCACCTTCTCCCCATGCATCAATAGCACCACCGCCGTAAAATGAGGAGTTGTTTATAAACCTGCAGTTTTCAATCCGATTATTTGAGCCAAAACGTATATGAATAGCACCGCCACCCATATTTGCCGAACTCCCTACGTTTTGGATGACACGGTTGTTTTCGAATAATGAATTTTCAATTAGGATATCGTCTACATTCCATAGATAAATGGCCCCTGAGCCTATCCTGTTTTCGGATGTATTATTCTTAAAAATACAATTACTGATTCGAGTGCGGTCTCCTGAGATGTATAGTGCGCCTCCCTTTATGTCATTAACGTGGGCGCCAATATTTGCATAACCATCGACAAAGGAAATACCATCAAAAAGTGTGTTGCTGGAACTATAACCGGTTTGTATCATGTGTACAGATCCTTGGCCGTCAATGATACTCGGGTAAAGAGAGACGTCTCTTTGATTTCCCGAACCGGAAAATCCTCCCATAATTTCCAACGTTTTATTGAAAGAGATTGTCGATGATATACTGTAAGTTCCTTGCCTTAGCCATAAAATAGATCCTGAGGGAGCATTGGTAATGGCACTTGGGAGTGTAGCAGCATTAGCCCATGATGAACCATCTCCCGTTCCATTTCTGTTCGGGGAAACATAGACGTCTTGGCCATATCCATGTTGTGCGAAGAGTAAAGAAAAGAATAAGCAAGATATTGACCGTACAAAAAGGATCACCTTCCAATACTTTGTATTATCTTTTATATTATTGTTTTTAATAGCAGTTCTTTTTGTTCGCTCCATTACTTGATTTTACCCATTCCGCAATTTCAAATCTAAAAAAGAATGCACACTGATAAGTGTGCATCCAAAGCTTAATTCATGGTTGTATATACATTGTATATACTTATGTGCGGTTGTAGAGGTCCTAAGGGTACTTTACCCCCCCCCTTTAAGAGATACAAAGTTATTTTACCTCCTTGTATTTCATTCCCATATTTTGAAACATAAAGGCCCATTTATCGCTGTGTTCGGCCATGACCATGGCCAATGATTTTCCAGCTCCGTGTCCGGCTTTCGTATCGATACGGATAAGTACCGGATTCGTGCCTGCTTGGCATTCCTGTAACCGTGCAGCGAACTTAAAGGAATGTGCCGGCACGACACGGTCGTCATGGTCGGCGGTTGTAACCATGGTTGCCGGATAAGTCGTCCCCGGTTTCAGTGCATGATATGGGGAATATCGGTACAAGTAATCGAACATCTCCTTGCTATCGTCTGCCGTACCATAATCAAAGGCCCAACCTGCACCTGCAGTGAATTTGTGGTAACGCAACATGTCCAATACCCCTACGGCAGGAAAAGCAACTTTAAACATTTCTGGATGTTGTGTCATGCAAGCTCCTACCAGTAGTCCACCATTGGAAGCTCCTTCTATCGCCAGTTTTCCCGAAGAGGTATATTTTTCCTGAATGAGGTATGTCGCGGCGGCTATGAAATCATCAAACACATTTTGTTTCTTCATCTGCGTACCAGCAAGATACCAGTTTTCACCATACTCCCCACCGCCACGTAGGTTTGCTACTGCATACACGCCTCCTTGTTCCAATAAGATCACATTGCTTGTTGAAAAGAAAGGTGTTAAGCTGACATTGAATCCACCGTATCCATACAGCAAAGTCGGGTTTGTGCTATCTAATTTGAGCCCTTTTTTGTGCGTAATAATCATTGGAATTTTAGTGCCATCTTTGGAAGTATAGAATATCTGCTTCGATTCGTAGGAGGTTGGGTCAAAGTTAATGCCCGATTTTTTATAAAGCTCGGATTTTCCGGAAGCGATATCATACCTGTATATCGTGACCGGGTTCACATAGTTTGTAAACGAATAATATAAGTCTTTGTCTTCCAGCTTTGCGTTGAAACCACCTGCTGCACCGATACCGGGTAGTTCAATTTCGCGTTCCAGCTTTCCGTTGCGGTCATATTGCTTGACGAGTGAAGTTGCGTCTTTCAGATAATGGGCAAATATTTTGCCACCACCTGTTGCAGCGGTCATCGCCTGTTCGGTTTCCGCAATCAATGTTTGCCAATTCGCGGGTGACGGATGGGCCACGTCAACGGTCACTATCCTGCCATTAGGAGCATCCAATTCCGTATAAATGAACAATTTAGATCCCTCGTTGTCTATGACTTCGTGATTTTTGTCCATGTTGCCTATCATCGTTACAAATGGCGCATCAGGAACTGTCAGGTCTTTGATATACAGGTCATTTCCCGAAGTCGTATTGGACGCAGAAACAATGAGATAACGTTCGTCTTCCGTTGTGTTGGCACTTATGTAACGGATGGGCATAGCAGGTCCGCCAAATATCAGCTGATCTGTAGCCTGTGGCGTGTTTAACTGATGGAAATATAGTTTGTGCTGGTCGGTCATAGCTGATAAAGCCGAACCGTCTTTTGGCTTGTCGTAGCTGCTGTAATAAAGACCTTCGTTGCCTTTCCAGGCCAATCCCGAAAATTTGATATCTACAAGCGTGTCGCCTACTACCGATTTATCCTCCGTATTCAGAATGACAATCTTGGTCCAGTCAGAGCCACCTTCCGAAATCTGATAGGCGACCAACGAACCGTCTTTAGAGAAGGATACATCGGCCAGCGAACTGGTACCATCCTCCGAAAATGTATTGGGATCTAGAAAAATTTCCTCTTTACCCGTTTCACCCTTCTTGCGCCACAGCACATATTGGTTTTGAAGGCCGTCGTTTTTATAGAAATAGATATAATCTCCCTCTCTAATTGGCGCTCCTACTTTTTCATAATTCCAGAGGTTTTCCAATCGCTGGCGAATGGCCTTGCGAAAAGGAATCTGTTGCAGATAATCTTCTGTCACCTCATTTTGCGCCGTCACCCATTGCTTGGTTTTGTCGGACAGATCATCTTCTAACCAACGATAAGGGTCTTCTACAGTCATGCTAAAATACGTGTCCTTATGGTCGACTTTTTCGGTTTTAGGATAGGGTTTTAATACCATGTCTTGTTTTGATTCGATTGTTTTTTCCTGCTGGCAGGCGGTGAGGCCCAATACCAACAGCATGATTCCTAAGTTTTTATTCATAATCTTGTGTTTAACCATATGCAAGATAATAATTTATGAATAGCATTTCGTAAAATAGCGATAAAAGACATCCCTTCTGTTGCTTATACATCATTATTTATCTAATTTTGACACCTAGCCATGGGAGATAAAATATATTTTGCTTCGGATTTTCATTTGGGTACATTACCCCACTCGGCCTCCCGTGAGCGCGAACTCCGAATCGTCTCTTGGTTGGATTTCGTTAAACGGGATGCCAAGGAATTGTTTCTGGTGGGCGATGTTTTCGACTTTTGGTTTGAATATGCCACAGTCGTACCCAAAGGATATATCCGTTTTTTAGGAAAATTGGCTGAATTGGCGGACGCAGGTATAAAAATAACATTGTTTAAAGGGAACCATGACATGTGGATGTTTGGTTATCTGAAAAACGAATTGGGTGTTGCCATTGTAGACCATGAACTTGTTCTTCATCTTGACGGGAAATCATTTTATGTCCACCATGGGGATGGTCTCGGCCCGGGAGACCGTAAATACAAAATTCTGAAAAGAATTTTTCGTAGCAGATTTTGCCAGTGGCTTTTTGCTCGTCTGCATCCTAATTTGGGTATCAGTATTGCCCAAAGGTGGTCCAAACATAGCCGGGCTGCCAATGAAGTGGAAGAACAGTTTTTAGGTGAAGACGAAGAATGGCTCATCCAATATGCTAAAGGTGTCTTGAAAAACCAGCATTACGATTATTTCATATTTGGTCATCGGCATTTGCCATACAATTTACCTTTAGGTGACGGCATTCGTATTGTAAACCTGGGAGAATGGATGCATTTCTTCACTTATGCCATATGGGACGGCCGAGAATTGAAGTTGGAAAAGTGGATATAAAACTTGCATAGGCCGGATCAAGCAAATTTCCGGGGAAGATGTTAATACGCGTATCATCTACATTGGCTTTGTTGTCGTCCCGACCGATGGAGGGACTCATAGGTGTCTTCCCGAAGAAATCGGATCAGATGCTTCGTCGACAAAAAATGCTTTGTTTTACCCCTTCTAGCTTTTATGCTTAATTTG
>JBEBRE010000166.1:0-5228 GCA_040394995.1 Sphingobacterium wenxiniae | reverse complement strand
ATCAGGTTGCGCGATAAGCTTAAGCTTGTCGCGCAATTTTTTTTATCTAAGGAATAGAAGGGATCCTCGTGCTCCAAGCAAGGAAACAAAAAAAGCTTGGAAAATTTTCCAAGCTTTTGTGGAGAATATCGGAGTCGAACCGATGACCTTTTGGCTGCCAGCCAAACGCTCTAGCCAGCTGAGCTAATCCCCCTTAAATTTTGACTATGCAAATATAGGACTTAGAATTGAATAATCAATAGTCGTGTCTGAAATTATTATTTCTGAAATATGTACCAAGTCTGCTGGCGTGATGCGGTTAGCCAAACCGGCATTGAATGCTTGTGTCAGCAGCAAAGCCGTGTCTTCCCGCTCGTGTGCGGCAATTAAATTGCTTCCTGCGTAAAAGTTAACCAGAGAGGTAGCAAATGCCACAAATTGAGGCAGCGTAAAGGACTGGTTCTGTTGCACGGCCTGGCGCATGTATTTTTCAAAATCACCTATAACCATGTCTTTTTGCTGTGTTGTCATCTACCTGCAAAAATACAAAACATACGGTGAAAATTGACTATCTGTTTTTAGAGGACTGTGCTGTTTTTTTTATTCTTTTTAGCTTGGATAACCGAACTTTCTGATAAAACTTCGTTATGTATAATGAATTTTACGAGCTGTTTTCCCCCATTTTCATAAAGAAAATGGTATCTTTATGCCGTTTTTAATGCGTACAGAATTAATACACAGTTTACATAAACCCTATTATCTTTGTTTTTGAAATATCAAATAAACATGAAAAAAACACTCTTTATTGTTTGGCTATTATTGGCGCAGCTCACCGTATTTGGGCAACAAAAACCGAAATACATTTTTTTTATGATCGGTGATGGAATGGGACTTAACCAAATCAATCTGACCGAAGTGTATCTCGCGGCGCAAGAAGATCGTAACACGGTTTTCCCGTTGGTGTTTTCTACCTTTCCGTATGCCACCTTTGCCACATCCTACTCACTTTCGCACGGCGTAACCGATTCTGCGGCAGGAGGAACGGCTTTGGCCGTTGGCCATAAAACCAAGAACGGCGTTATCGGTATGGACAGTTCAGCGACGAAATCGTATAAAAGTATTGCTTACGCAGCCAAAGAAGCCGGAATGAAAGTTGGTATTACGACCTCTGTCAGTATCGACCATGCCACGCCGGCATCTTTCTATGCACATCAGCCCAGCAGAAACAACTACTATGAAATAGGGTTGGATCTATTGAAATCCAACTTTGATTTTTTTGCCGGATCTGGCTTTATAAATCCCGGTAAAAATACAGGTAAGGAAAATCTTCCGGAATTGTTTGTGAAATTTAAAGAAGGAGGGTATCAGCTAGCTTATGGGCTTACCGAATACAAATCGTTGCGCAACAAAGGTAACAAGACGATTCTGATGAATGTTAAGGGATCGGATAATTCATCTTTAAAATATGCCATTGATCAGGAAGAAGGCGATTTAACCTTGGCTGACATTACAAGCGCAGCCATCGAATCGTTAACGAAGGATAACGATAAGGGCTTCTTTTTGATGGTTGAAGGCGGTAAGATAGATTGGTCGTCGCATGCCAACGATGCGACCACTACCATTAGAGAAGTGTTGGATTTCAACGAGGCAGTGAAGCGGGCCTATGCCTTTTACCAAAAGCATCCGGATGAAACACTTGTCATCATCACGGCTGACCACGAGACCGGCGGGGTAGGGATTGGAACCGGTAGCTACAGCTTGAAAACCAAGGTGCTTGCTAACCAAAAAGTATCGCAGGGCGCGCTTTCGAAGAAAGTTTCGGATTTGAGAACATCGAAACAAAACGTTTCGTGGGACGAGGTGAAAAATTTACTGGGTGATCAGCTAGGTCTATTTAAGGAGGTGAAAGTAGGCAAAGAAGAAGAAAAACACCTGTTTGAGATTTACGAAAAGAGTTTTGTGAAGCATGAGCAGGAAACAACAAAAAGTTTGTATGCCACGGATGATAAGCTGGCGACCGAAGCGATTAAGATCTTGAATAAGGCTGGCTCGGTGTCTTGGGCTTCAGGTGGACATTCTGCGGCATATATTCCTATTTTTGCCATTGGTGCCGGTGCAGCGAAATTTTCCCATAAAATGGAAAACATCGATATTCCACGAAAAGTAGCAGAAGCCGCAGGTTTGTCTTTGGATTAAGAAATTCTTTATACTAACATACAAAAACGGCTATCCTCAGAGATAGCCTTTTTTGTATGTTAATACTGATATTAAAATGGCAAGTCTGCCGCCTCTTCTGATTCGGTGGCTGCAACTTGATAGCCGGCTGAGGAACCGTTGAGGGACATGAACTGATTCACTTTGATCTCGGTCATATCCCGTTTGATACCGTTGGCGTCCGTATATTCCCTATAGTGCAACGTGCCTTGTATGGCTAAACGCGTCCCTTTCTTGCCATTTTTTTCTAATTTCTCGGCCAGTTTGCCCCAAAAGACCAATGTATGCCAAAACGTTGTTTCTACCCAGTCGCCATTGCTGTTTTTGCTGTACTCGTTTGTAGCCAATCGTACATTGCACACTTTTGTTCCTTGATGGGTTGTCTTGATTGCAGCATCTGCCCCTAAACGGCCGATTAATTGAACGGAATTGATTAAAGTTTTCATAACATTTAAATTTTAATAGTACACAAATATTTATTAACTTAAAACCAGCAAATCAATAGAATAGCTGATTGACTGATACAAAGTTGCGGCTGTTGTGCCAACGGATTCGGTAGTTAATCAGTTATATACGACTATAGTCGTTTTTAAACGTTTACAAACGGATACAGCTATGGAAGAAAGATTTTGTTTAGCATGTGGCGAACCTGTCAGAGGACGCTCGGATAAGCGATTCTGCGATGATGGTTGTAGAAATTCCTACAACAATAAGCTCAATAGCACACCTAATAATTTTGTTCGTCAAATCAATAACCTCCTTAAAAAGAACAGACGTATATTGGAAGAAGCGTTGCGTGAAGAAAAGTTAGTAAAGATCTCCCGGGAGAAACTTCTCAGTAAAGGATTTGATTTTGACTACTATACCAACCAGTTGCATACCGCAAAAGGGCAGACGTATATGTTCATCTATGAATATGGTTATCTTCCGTTAGAAAATGATTTGTACTTAATCGTGAAGCAAAAACAATGACACTTTTAAAAGGTTTTAGACATATCGTATTATATGGATTGATTTTGGCAACCAATCTGTATTTCAAAATGGAGGTAAAAAGCATGTCAGAAACACAATTGGTTTTTGAAAATCTGAAACATGATTTTCCCCAAATCATTTCTTATACAAAAGTTACATCAGACTCCTTGGTTGCCGAAATTTCAGGAACCAAAAATGGACAGAAACAGAAACAGATTTTTCCGATGAAACGAATACAATAAAAGGATGATTGCTTTATGAAAGACAATTTTTCAACACAGTCAGATAAATACGCAAAATACAGGCCGACCTATCCGGCAGATCTTTTTGATTATCTAGACGCTATCATTCCAAACAAACAAAATGCTTGGGACTGCGGAACAGGTAACGGACAGGTTGCTTATGCATTAGCAAAAACTTTTGACAATGTTTTTGCAACGGACATCAGCCAATCGCAAATAGACAATGCTTTACCAGCAGACAATATTTTCTATTCGGTGCAACCAGCCGAGGAGACTAATTTTGAAGATGAACTTTTCGACTTGATTATTGTTGCCCAAGCCATCCATTGGTTTAACTTTGAAAAATTTTATGCGGAAGTAAGACGAACAGCAAAGGAAAACACGTTGTTTTGTGTGATCGGTTATGGTAAACTGGAGATTTCAGAAACAATTGACTGTATAATTTCCTACTTTTATGACAATGTAATTGGGGAATATTGGGACAGCGAACGAAAGTATATCGACGAAAATTATAAAACACTCCCGTTCCCTTTTGATGAAATCAAAACACCAAATTTTGTCAATACGCAATATTGGACGTTGGAACATTTGATTGGATATTTGAATACCTGGTCAGCTGTAAAACATTTTATCAAACAAAACGGCTACAACCCAATAGACAAACTGCAATCAGACCTTGCGCAACTTTGGGGTAACGAGCAGGTCAAACAGGTCCGTTTTCCTTTGCTTCTGCGCGTAGGAAAAATAACAAAATGAGACAAATGAGCACACCCGGCGAACATATTATTTATACCATAGGCCATTCCACACATAGTTTAGATGATTTTATAGCGATGTTGCAGTCTTTTGGCATAAAAGCGCTGGCAGATATTCGCAGACTTCCCGGGTCGCGGAAGTTTCCGCAGTTTGACAAGGAAAATCTGGAAATATCGCTGCAAGAAAACGGCATAAAATATATACAACTGCACGCGCTAGGGGGCAGAAGAAAAGTGCATAAGGATTCTAAAAACACCCGTTGGCGAAACGCTTCTTTTCGCGGATATGCCGATTACATGGAAACTGAAGGGTTTACAGACGGTGTTGCCGAGCTGGAAGCCATCGCCTTGCAAACGACGACGGCATATATGTGCGCCGAAGCAGTTTGGTGGCGGTGCCATCGTGCCATGGTATCCGATTACCTGAAAGCAAAAGGCTGGCAGGTATGGCATATTATGGGCATAGGCAAAGCCGAAGAACATCCCTATACATCACCGGCAAGAGTAATTGGCGATCAAGTATTTTATGCCGACGAAGATCTGTTTACACAATAAGATATTTATGAAAACAAAATTTAAAATTGGCGATAAAGTAAGCTGGAACTCAGAAGCAGGTCGGGTTTCGGGCACGATCATAAAAGTGCATACAAAAGATTTCGATTATAAAGGCTATACACATCACGCCACGGAAGCCGATCCACAGTATGAAATCAAAAGCGATAAAACAGACCATATCGCTGCTCATAAAGGTACTGCGCTTACGAAAATTTAATAAAAAGGCTATTACACGGAACATGATGCACGCACAGGTTGAACAGTTTTTTGATAGAACTAAAAGATGGAAAGAAGAATTTCATATGTTGCGGGAAATTGTCCTTGAAAACAAATCGTTGAAAGAAGACTATAAATGGATGCATCCTTGCTATACTTTTGAAGGGAAGAATATCGTTCTCATTCACGGATTTAAGGACTATTGTGCCTTGCTGTTTCATAAAGGAGCTTTGGTTAGGGATACAAAAGGCATCTTAATACAGCAAACGGCAAATGTACAATCGGCAAGGCAAAT
>JBEBRE010000165.1:0-5303 GCA_040394995.1 Sphingobacterium wenxiniae | reverse complement strand
CCGAAATTCAAAATGTCTCGTTTTGGTCTATAGAAGGGAATCGGAACTATGTCAATACGAAAGGAGCCTATGTGCAGTTTGAAACGAATTATGCCGGCAGGTATAAAATTATAATCTCGTCTCAAGCTTCTTCACCTCATTTTCCCAAACGGGAAATCATTTATGATGCAACCGTTGGTATGAACAGGGCGTGGTGGGATGGACGTGATGGAGCTGGTCGTTTGGTGCCTGTCGGATCCGGCTATCCGGTTTCGATATCGGTGGCTTTGATTGAGGGAGAGATTCATTTTCCTTATTTTGATATGGAGATCAATCCGAATGGCATAAAGATTCAACGAATTAATCGCGACAACACCCTCCATAGCTACCCGATCATGTATTGGGATGACCGCGAGATTACGTCCGGTGCACCGGGAGAGGGTTCTTCGCCACCTGACAATCTAACTGGTATCCCGAGCGATCAGAACGGGCATAGATGGGGGACATATAGCCGTCATACCATCAAAGATAATAATTATGAAGGAAATGATAATTATGGATCATTCAGTTATGGGAATAACAAAGCGATTGATACCTGGTCTTATGCCGCCCATGTGGAAGAGGAAATAACCGAAAACATTACGGTAAAGGAGGCGGATTTGGAAGTGGTATCTTTGCAAGCCGATAAGGATGTGATAGAACTGGGTGAGGAAGTCTCCTATGTCGTCACGGTGAAGAATAAAGGCCCTGTAGAGGCTGTGGAGGCTAAATTTGAATACGATTTACCGGAATGGTTCGTTATCCGGGAGGTGGCGGTCAGTAGCAACTGTGGTACAGTTCTCTCGTCACAACAAACCCATCATACGATTCGCTCCGTTTTAACATTACCCGAGGGGTGTGAGCTTGTTTATCGGATAAAAGCTGTTGCCGATCTGACCGATCCAACTGTTCCGGATGCGACCTGCGAGACCTATGGCATAGTGGAGGCACGGGCGGGAATCGTCCGTCCGTTGGGTTATGTGGATCCCGATGCCACCTCCCCGGATGTTGACAAGGATCACCCCGGTACGGCATCGGAGGAATGCCAGGGAGATTGCAACAACATAAAAACGAATCGGGAGGTCTTTTTGCTGCAACCGGTGGATGAAAGAGGAGCACTAGCGGTCGTCAAGACGGTTGTGCATCTGGATGCCAACCAAAATGGTTTTCAGGAAGAAGGCGAATTTTTAGAATACAGGTTTACCATCCGGAATACAGGTCTTGTGGCAGTCAGCAACATGGTGATCGAAGACAAATTACTGGGTGACCAATTGATAGATGTGGGTAACGTTGTGTTGCAACCCGGAGAAGAAGTTGTGGTGCAACGACAATATCGTATTACGGTCGCTGATGTTGCCCGAAAATACGTAGAAAACACGGCGTTGATCCGAGGGAAGAATCCATGCGGATTTGAGGTGAAAGATGTGTCGGGCACACGGTTTGACAACGATTTGCCAACCAAAATCGATATTGATACCCGACCCAATCTGCAGCTTACCAAAAAGGTAGTCAATCAAGGAACGGGACAGAATGGCCAGTTTACCATTGGAGATAAAATTGTTTATCGGTTTGAGATCAAGCACGAGGGTGATCTAGCCGTAGAAGCCGTGTACATTCGCGATCCCAAAATCTCCTCGCAAGATTTCGCGATGGATCCGGGTGTTTTATCTAACGAATCCATCACATATGAATTAGATTATACGGTGACAGTCGATGACATCCGGGCAGGAAGGATAGAGAACACAGCTGTTGTGTTGGGGCGTGATGAGAAATATCATCATATCATTGAGGACCTTAGCGGGCAAACGTTTGGAGATGATTTGCCTACAATTACGGAATTGGCAAAACCACCACGTGGCATTGATGATCGATATGAGGTGTATCAAGGCAATGTTGCATGGCTGGATATACTGGAAAATGATATGGAAGGATCCAGCACGATAGATAGAAATTCAATAGAGGTCATCGTGTTGCCAAATTCAGGTACTATTGTTGTAAAGGATGGAAAAATTCGGTATACACCTGCGGAAGGTGTCGCAAACGCTAATGATCGCCTAGTGTATCGCATCTCTGACCAGAGCCGTTTACAGAGTGAAGATACGGAAGTATATCTCACGATTGTACCAACTGTGCCTGTGGCCGTGGACGATCATTATACGCTGCGCTATAATCATCTCATCAGGTTCGATGCCTACATAAACGATTATGTGGAATACAGCGAAATTGTGAAGGAATCTCTTGAGGTAACGTCATATCCACAGCATGGAGAGATTGTTGCTTTGGGTAATGGAACATTGGAATATAAAGCACATTACAATTTTACAGGATATGACGAACTGAAATATCGCATCCAAGATAAAAATGGAAATTGGTCGGAAGAAGCAACAATCACGATAAAAGTTGTTGGATTCTTCCTACCAAACGTCATTACGCCGAATGGAGATGGCGAGAATGATACGTTTGAAGTTCTTGGATTGTATAAATTTGATCGTGTGGAACTTGAAATCATCAACCGCTTTGGGAAGACGATATTCCAATCCTCTGACTATAAAAATGATTGGCAAGTCCCGGAAAGCCTGCCTGAAGGTACTTATTTCTATATCTTTAAAGGCATAAGCCGCGGTGAAAGCGCTGTTGCCCGCAAAGGTACCGTGTTGGTTGTGCGTAAACGATCGGGGTATTAGTATATCTTGTTTCGTGTCTCCACGGAACGAGATAAAATCATTCAGACAAGGGTCGAAACGTTTGTAAATTTGTGTAATGTGAGGCAAAATTGCTCAAAAAGTATTAACTTTATCGTTTTGCAACGGCATTCATGAAATTCAATTTAACATCAGAATACAAACCGACAGGCGATCAACCCCACGCCATTCAGGAGCTTGTAGAAGGTGTCCAGACTGGTGAACAATATCAAACGTTATTAGGCGTTACCGGGTCAGGAAAAACCTTTACTATTGCTAACGTAATTCAGCAAACTCAAAAACCAACCTTAATCCTTAGCCATAACAAAACATTGGCTGCGCAGCTCTATGGAGAGTTTAAGCAGTTCTTCCCCGATAATTCGGTCAATTATTTTGTGTCTTACTACGACTATTATCAACCTGAGGCCTTTATCGCATCTACGAATACCTACATTGAAAAGGATTTGGCCATAAACGACGAAATAGAAAAGTTGCGGTTAGCCACTACTTCTGCGCTCATGTCAGGTCGGAGGGATGTCATTGTTGTTTCTTCGGTTTCTTGCATTTATGGTATGGGAAATCCTGATGATTTTTCGCGGTCCATATTCCGTTTTTCGGTGGGAACGACAATTAGCCGAAATAGTTTTTTGCATCGTTTGGTGGAAATCCTGTATGCGCGCACAACTGCTGATTTCAAACGGGGAACCTTTCGCGTAAAAGGTGATATTGTCGATGTTTTTCCAGCTTATTTGGACTATGCTTTCCGAATTTCCTTTTTTGGCGATGAAATCGATGAAATTAGTGAAATCGACCCTGTGTCGGGCAAGACTCTTTCGAGGGTGGAAGATATAGCCTTGTTTCCGGCAAACCTATTTGTGACGCCTAAAGAAAAATTTACCCAATCGATTTGGGCGATTCAAGATGAGTTGGTGCAACGTAAGACGCAACTGGAAGAAGATGGAAAGCTTTTGGAAGCTAAGCGATTGGAAGAACGGGTAAATTATGATTTGGAGATGATGCGTGAGTTAGGGTATTGCTCGGGTATTGAGAACTACTCTCGCTTTTTTGACGGCAGACAGCCCGGTATGCGTCCCTTCTGTTTGTTAGATTACTTCCCAGAGGATTATTTGCTTGTTATCGATGAAAGCCATGTCACTATTCCTCAGCTGAGAGCGATGTACGGCGGGGACAGATCACGCAAAATATCCTTGGTAGAATATGGTTTTCGGTTGCCGGCCGCATTGGATAATAGGCCATTGAATTTTCCGGAATTTGAATCGTTGACTAACCAGACGATTTATGTTTCGGCTACTCCGGGAGACTATGAACTGCAAAAAACTGAAGGTGTGTTTGTGGAGCAGGTCATTCGGCCCACAGGTTTATTGGATCCGGTTATTGAGGTTCATCCCGCCATCAATCAGGTGGATGATTTCTTGGAAGAGGTGGATAAAACCATCCGAGAGGGAGGACGTGTCTTGGCTACCACCCTGACCAAGCGAATGGCAGAAGAGCTGACCAAGTACATGAGCCGTCTCAACATCAAAGTGCGTTATATACATTCGGAAATTAAAACACTGGAACGAGTGGAGATTTTGCGGGGTCTAAGACTCGGTGAATTTGATGTGCTGGTGGGTGTGAACCTCTTGCGGGAAGGATTGGATTTGCCGGAGGTGACATTAGTGGCCATCTTGGATGCGGATAAAGAAGGATTCTTACGCTCGGAGCGATCGCTCATCCAAACCATCGGCAGGGCAGCACGAAATGATAAAGGCCGGGTAATTATGTATGCCGATCAAATGACCGACAGTATGCGGATCACCATCGATGAAACAAATAGAAGACGGGAAAAGCAGATGGCATATAATTTGGAACATGGCATTACACCTCGCACGGTGGGCAAGACCAGGGAAGAGATTTTGGAACAGACTTCCGTGGCCGATTTTAAACCCGGCGAAGCTAAAATATATGTGGAACCCGATGCCACAACGCTTATTGCTGCCGATCCCGTGATGGAGTATTTGGGCGAAAAGGAAATGAAGAAAGCTATTGAGACCGTTCGTAAAAAAATGGAAAAAGCCGCTAAAGAAATGGACTTTTTGGAAGCGGCGAAACTCCGCGACGAAATGTTTGCGATGGAAAAGCTATATGAAGAACGGTTTGGATAAAGAAGGGAAGTCGAGTTGGTGAAAAATCAGATGAAACTTCGGACTGTGCAGTGCCCTAAACGGCATGCCGTTTAACCTGTTGTACCCGTGCAATGCCATATTGTGGGGGCTGTATGCGATACGCACAGGGTTGTGCAAAGCATACGGGAGGCTGCATGCAACGTGCAAGTAGGTGTACGGATCATTGTACCCTGTGCGTGCGTCGCGCGTGGTGTTGCAAACTTTAAATGCCCTGCAACAAGAATCATGGTCACCCACACGTGTCGTATTGAAGGGGTAGTATAGCATAAACAGAGGGTTCTATGCAACATACGCCCCTCCGCACAAGGCAAACAGTATGCTGTTTATGTCAAACAGCATGCCGTAAATGAAGGGTATGAGTTTTTATCCCCGTTTTAGGAAGAGCCAAATCCGCTCAATTTAGCCTAATATATCAATT
>JBEBRE010000164.1:0-5411 GCA_040394995.1 Sphingobacterium wenxiniae | reverse complement strand
AAGTTGTGCTGTGGATAAGCTTTCACGTTCCTGTACTTTTGCCAAATCAAGCAGTGCATGGTTTTTATCTTGCTCTACCTGACGGTACGTTGCCTTGGAAACTTTGTGGCTATTTTTCCAAATCAATAGCAATACAGAGAGAAGCAATACGGCAATCACAACGATGGATAGTATTTCCATATGGAATATTTTTGTATACAGGGTAGCTGTCTATGGCAGGTGCCTTCTCGGCTTGGACAGCATTTTTGCTTTTATTGCAATTTCTGATGTGTCCGCCACCATAAATCGGGCATATCGCCTGCGACAGCCTGTTGATAATCTTCATATCGGCAAGGCACCCAATAATAGCGTTCGTTGACCGATTTTGATCCAAAATAAGGTACCTGCATCCACCAGCGATCTGATTTTTTGCTTTTCACGAAAACAAGTTCGTAGTCATCATTTTCCAAGGTCGTGCGATAAATAATATAGGACGATTTCGGGATCAAGGGAGCATCATTTTTGCGATTGTAAAAACCATCGATAAAACACCAGATCATTTGTGCGACAAGGCCGGCAGTATGTCCCATAGGATCAAAGGTTGGGTTGTACTCATAGAATCCGATGGAGGAGCACTTGTCTGACATTCCCGCATATCGGGCTAACTGGCAAGCTTCATCACCATACAGTCCGTTGGGATTCGCGTTGGCATTTCCGGGAGCCTCAGATGCCCGAATGGCGCCGATATCAAAACTGACCATGTCGGCCGCACGAATCAGGGGTTCGGCCTGATCAAGTTTTCCGGAAATCATCCCGATACGCATAGTACTGAAGAATAGCTTATCGTACATGTTGATGGACTCTTTGCTGACCAAATATGTCTGATAGGCCATATTGCTCAGGTTAAACAAATAGTCCGGTTGATGGAGGATAATGTGATTAAGATATGTATTGGAATTGAGTTCGGTGTTTTCGCCATTATCTTGATCCAAATCAAATTTTGCATCAATTACCGCAACCTCCACCCTCTGTTCCAACCCTTCGTAGGCTGTATATTGGGCGTAGGTCAAGTCCTGTCCGCCACCGATGATCACGGGCAGGATATCTTGCTTAACCAACTCCTCTACGACTGTTTTTAGCGCCACATAGGTGTCGTTGATCGTTTCTCCCGCCCGAATATTACCCAAATCGGCTATCTTAACCTGATAATCACCTTGATAAAGGTGGTATAGATGCTTACGAACCACATGAGGAGCTTTCTTTGTTCCAATATTGTTGACCGAGGCACGATCTTCTTCAACACCAATCAAAGCAATTTGGGGTTTTGATTCGGTATCTTCCAAATCCGGAAATACATCTTCATAAACTTGGATGACCTTCCCAAATTGGGAATTGTAAAAAGTTGCTTCCGATGAAAGTTGCGTTATGGATATGGGCGAAAAAAAATCTGCTAATGACATTCGTGAAAAGTAAAAATCAAAAAGTAAAAAATAGTATTGTTTTGGTCATTTCTACGTTTTCACAAATATGCATTTATTATCGATTGAATAGGAAGGAAAAGTTTCCACAAATTGTGGGAAAACAACTTAATTCACCCCGCTATTCTTCCCAACGGATCTTTTCGGCAATAGCACTCCGTACCGCTTCCCGCGGTTCCATTTCATGATGCCCCATGTAGAACAAGCCGATGCATTTCTGGTTTTCGGCCAGTTCCAAGAATGGACCCAAATGGTTAATCAGGCCCGGAGATGCCCAATAGCCTCCGATTCCTAAAGAATAGGCAGCCAACCACATATTTTGCACGGCACAGGCCGTTGCGGCCAATTCTTCCCATTCAGGGAGTTCACCGGTGTAATTTACGATAATAGCAATTGCCACATTAGACATTGTTGCTTTCTTAGCCATATTCTGCTCGGCCAGTTCAGTGTATTTTTCGGGGGGCGTTATCGTTTTATAGATGCGGCTTAATTCGTTCCCTAGACGATGCAACCCGTCTTTTCGAAAAATGACAAAGCGCCAGGGTTGGGTACGCTTGTGTGTTGGCGCGGCATTTGCCGCTTCCAAAATCGTCAATAAATCTTCTCTGGAAATATCTTGGTCGGTAAAACTATTTTGATTAACGGTTCTTCTGTAATGAATAGCTTTTAATATTTCGTTAGGCATGTTTTTAAAGTCGTTTTTATGTTGTATGTAATTTTAATAAGGTATGTGGAAACTTCGCCGTACATTCGGACCATTCCGGTATTCTATATAAACAAAATCTCTCACAAATATACACAAAAAATCATGGTGTATATCCGTGAGAGATCATCACATTTTACGAGTATGCCGCTAAAAACAAATGTTAACGTTCACACTTTCTTATGCCCTGGACGTCTTTGATCGTTTAATTTTTTCGAGAGACAGGTCAAGTTCTGTATTACCAACCACTTCAATCACGACTGTTTTTGTCCCATAAGCCAATTTGGAAACCTTGATGACGTACTTTCCTTCCGGCAAGTTAATGCTGTACTCGCCTCGATCGTTTGTCGTTAATTTGTAAGTCGTGTTCCGAACCACAATCTCTGCATTGGAGATCGCTTGACCGTTTTCATCTGTGATTTTTCCTTTTACTTCTACATTGTTTTGGGCAAACGTAAATAGGCATATCAGACAGAAGGTAATAAGAGTAAGTAGCTTTTTCATGATAAACTTTATTTTAATTAACAATAGCCCTCAAAAATAATAATAATAAAAAATCAAAATTGTAGAATTTTAACTACAAATCGTTACACTTTTTCTTCCCAAATATTGACAATGTGCAGTATGGTTAAAACGGCTTTTTCCATGTCTTGTTTGCTCACCCACTCCATTTTTCCATGGAAAGCATGCCCCCCGGCGAAAACATTTGGGCAAGGAAGTCCCATGAATGACAGCCGTGAACCATCTGTTCCGCCACGAATACTTCTCCTTTCCGGTAATAGTCCTGCTCTTTGTATGGCTTCCAATCCTATTTCCATAATTTCTGGATATTGGTCAAGTACTTCCTTCATGTTGCGGTATTGTTCTGTTATGATGAGATCAAAAGAACTTCCGGGATATTGTTGTACAACAGCAGCAATAGTGGACCGTAGCTCCTCCTCGTACAAAGCTAGGTTTGCAGTAACATGATCACGAATGATAAAGTCGATTTCAGCTTTTTCAACGCCCCCATTTATAGCGTTAGGATGTATAAAACCATCTTTTCCGCTCGTGGTTTCAGGTGAAAGCCTATCTTTAGGCAGTGCATGTACAATATCCGAAGCAATTTTTAAAGCACTGACCATTTTATTTTTTGCGAATCCGGGATGGACGGATATACCGTGTATAACTACTTTAACTCCATCGGCAGAAAATGTTTCATCTTCAATCGTGCCTGCTTTTTCCCCATCCATGGTGTAGGCAAAATCAGCACCCAACTTTTGCAAGTCTACGTGGTCTACCCCATGGCCAATCTCTTCATCTGGTGTAAATAAAATCTTGATCTCGCCATGTTTTATTTCAGGATGTGCCAAAAGCAGGCGGGTGGCTTCCATAATTTCGGCCACACCAGCTTTATCGTCGGCACCCAAGAGTGTTGTGCCACTGGCAGTAATGATATCATGGCCGATTTGGTTGGCTAAATCAGGATGCTCTGAAAACTTAATGATTACAGAAGAATCGTCAGGCAATACCAAATCCTGCCCTTGGTAGTTGGCATGGACAATGGGTTTTACGTTTGTACCCGAACAATCCGGCGAGGTGTCCACATGTGAACAAAAACAGATAATAGGCACTTTTTTATCACTATTCGCCGGAATGGTCGCATACACATAGCCATGTTCGTCCAAATGCGCATCCAGGATGCCCAAATCCAACAACTCCTGCACTAACATGCGACTTAAATCCTTTTGTTTCTCCGTGGAAGGAAAAGTAGTGGAAGCCGGATCGGATTGTGTGTCTATCTGCACGTAACGAAGAAAACGCTCAGCGACTTGAAAATCCTGAATAGTATTGATTGTCTCCATATCTCCTATTTTTATTTCTGATTATCCACCCAACCGAACACTTTATCCAGTATTCCTGAATTGCGAGCGCCACCGATATTTTGACGGATTTTTAATTCTTCCTCGGCAACGCGGGTAAATAACCCGTCGATGGCTTTCTGCGTGACATAGGCATTAAGATCGGTTTCTACCTTATTACCCGTTAAGTGTAAATTGTTGTAGGCTGAAGTGAGTTGCGTCCAATACGTATTCACATTGTTTTTACCCAGTGCCGACTGCACGATGGGGCTGAATTTAGAAGTTAGCGTGGCAGAGGTCGTCCTTTTGAAAAACGAAGTGGCCGCATCCTGCTGTCCGCTCAGCAAAATATTAAATGCATCTTGCACCGTGAGTTGCGAAAGCGAGTTTACAAAAACAGGAGCAGCTTCTTTAACGGCTGATTCTGCAGCACGGTTTAGACTGGTAATAAATTGGTCGCACAGTGACCCCAACCCCACCGAGCGCAATGCTTTTTCTACATTTTGAGCCTCTTTTGGCATCAGGATTTTAACGGCGGCATTACCCAAGAATCCATCTTTTACGGATAGCGCATTGATGCTATTCGTCAATCCATTGCTCAATGCCTGTTTGATGCCCGTTGTTGCCTCACTTTGAGTAATGGACCCCGAAGAGGAAGCAGATCCTGTGCTGCCTGTAGATGTTTGGGAAGACGTCGTACTTATCTGATTTAGGGTATCGCAACCTGCAAATAATGCCAAGCTTAAGAAAGCCGATGGCAATAAGATTTTTTTCATTTTTTAATCTGTTTTTTTCTTAAAAGTGTCATTGTCCATGATTTTTTAACCACGAGAGCAATAAGTGCAAGACAAATGTAAGGATTTGTGGGGACAAAAATTTCTTTTGACACGGTTTTAAAAACTCGTCATGCGGGGACAAAAGGACAAAATTTGTCACAAAGTCTCAAGACTTTATCACAAATGCAAAATAGTTTACCACAAACGTGCATGCGTTTATCGCATACGTACAACAGTTTGTCGCAAAGTTTCAAGACTTTATCACAAACGCAAAACAGTTTATCACAAACGTGCATGCGTTTATCACGTACGCACAACAGTTTGTCGCAAAGTCTCAAGACTTCATCGCAAACGCAAAATAGTTTACCACAAACATGCATGCGTTTATCGCATACGCACAACAGTTTGTCGCAAAGTCTCAAGACTTTATCGTAAACGCAAAATAGTTTACTACAAATGCAAAACAGTTTGGCTTCCTCTTTATAAATGGCCCTAAGCAAACTCTCTGGAAAGGGTGGATCAAAAAACTACCACTGTAATTTTGTCATAACCGGAAAATGATCGGACGGAAATTTGCCAACATAGGTATCGGTCAATATGCCATATTTGACGACCTGAAAAGGTTTTGTAATAA
>JBEBRE010000163.1:0-5437 GCA_040394995.1 Sphingobacterium wenxiniae | reverse complement strand
TTAGCTTATGAACAGTCACAAGTTACGCTATGCTAAACTTGCGACAGCATAAACATCACCAACAGAGATAAAGAGCAGTAGCTCATATCTTCTCCCCCTTGGGGGGAGTCAGAGGGGGAAAATCCAACTCCAACAGCACGGGACAATGGTCAGAGTGCACGGCATTGGGGAGTATCTCAGCCGTGAGCAACTTACCTTCCAAAGGCCTGGATATCATGTTGTAATCAATGCGCCAACCCAAATTTCTGGCCCGCGCACCTGCGCGATAGCTCCACCAGGTATAATGGTGGGGGTTCGGATTCAAATGCCGGAAGGAATCAACATAGCCCGATTGGATGAATTGCTCCATCCATTCCCGCTCGGGAGGTAGGAATCCGGAGGTATTGGCATTCGACTTGGGGTTATGGATATCAATAGCTCGATGGCAAATGTTGAAATCACCCGAAACAACCAAATTCGGTTTCTCGAGCAAGAGCTTGTTGCTATATTGCTGAAAGTCGTCTAAAAAACGGTATTTGAAGTCCTGCCGTACATCACCGGTGGTTCCAGAAGGGAAATAAATACTCATGACGGACAGTTCGTCAAAGTCAGCCCTTATGATGCGCCCTTCAAAGTCATAGTCTTCGTGGCCACAACCGTATTCTACATGCTTGGGCGATACACGGGTAAAAATGGCCGTACCGCTATAGCCTTTTTTCTGTGCAGGATACCAATAATGCTCATATCCCATCTGCTCCAATAAAATAATTTCAGGGATTTGGTCAAGCGTAGCCTTAATCTCCTGCAGGCAAATCACATCTGCATCCACTGTTTTCAACCAACCTAGCCAATCTTTTCTTAGGGCCGCTCTCAGACCATTCACATTATAGGTTACGATTTTCATTGTCTAAAGTTAGTTGTTAAATATTAGATGTTAGATATTAGAAGTTAGACGTTAGAACTCAAAAGTAAAAAAATCCAAAACATAATATTTCCCTCTTTGGGGAGCTTGTCCCGGTTTTTCGGGGTTAGAGTGATTAGCAATATAAGGACGTCGCAGGCTGTGATCTATGAGAGGACGAGCCTTAATAATATTTAGAAGAAAATAAATCCAGCACCCGCGTAAAGAAACCTGTTTTTGGTTCCAAACCAGCTGCCTCACGTTCTAAGTTTAACGCTTCCCGACGAGTTAACAAGGTCATGGACATGCGTACATTTTCCAATGGCCTGTCGCGATCATCGGTCTTCACTTCCGCAATTTTATCGATGACTTCCACACCTCTCAACAGTTCTCCGAACACTGTATAATTTCCATCCAAATGCGGTGTTCCTCCAATCGTGGTATAAGCTTTGCGTTGCGCAGGTGACAATTTTTTTCCCTGCAAACGAAATTGTTCTAAGGAGTCCAAGCCCGCTTCTGTAAATACACGCCCTTGTACCAAATAAAATTGGGATCCCGAAGATTGTTTTGCCGGATTATTGTCACGCGCGGCACCGATGACACCTTTTTTGTGGAACAGTCCTTCTTGAATCTCGGCTGGTATAGTATAATCGGGGCCTCCATTCCCTAAGGCTTGTTTTTCCGCTGCATAGCGAGAATCTGGGTCACCCCCTTGAACCATAAAATTATAGATTACCCGATGGAACATCAGACTATCGTAATAGCCTTCCTTCACCAATCTGACAAAATTATCGCGATGTTTGGGTGTTTCATTATAAAGCCTCAATAGGCATTCACCCTTATCCGTCTTGATGAGCACATAGTGATACAAAGGTGTCTTGTCAGCCAAAGCACTACCTGACAATGCCAAACATAGTATAAGAATCGATAATCTGCTTAAAAGTACCTTCATAAGAGATGTGCATAATTAATTGATATTATCTTACTGTTTTTTATAAACCACATAGGCCACATAGCCTTCGACTTTAAATTGACTAAAAATGTACTATACCTGCCTGACGGCAGTCAGGGATGTCAAAGACATTGCAATAGTGGCACATAGGCTATGTTTGGAAACTTGTTTCCCTAATGTAGCCTTCAAAATAGTATTTGAAAGGCTTAAAATTTCTATGTTTCTATGTGGTTTCAATTTTTTCCGTATCCGGAATTGTATAAATTAATTTTGATTACTAACTTATAAAAATAATCAAGATAATGCATAGGTGTCTTCAAAGTAATCTACGATGAGCGATTTTAGGATAAGTTCTTGCTCTAATAAGGTATAGTTTGGAATAGGTTTAACCAATTCCCAATGAGGCCAACCTTGCTCGTCCAGTCCTTCCAGTTCATAAAAGCCCATGGCGCTGAATAATCTGCACGTAGCTATGTGCATCAATTCTTCTTTTTCCCTTTTGGAGAAGGGTTGAGGCCCCTTGCCTAACTCCTGCACGCCAATTAAAAAAAGCATCACCTTGATATCCGGCAGTTCCATGCCAAAATCCCTCGCAATAGCCCCTTGCAGGATGACCCATTTTTTATTTATTTCTGATGCTTTCATTTTCGATAGCTAAAGTAGTAAACTTATTTTAACTCCCACAAAAGCTCCCGGCATCTTTTTTCAATCATCTGATAAACCGGTTCAAACTGGCTGGCATCAAAGTAAGGATCAGGAACAATCCCCTCCAACAGAAACATGCGAACTTTCGCACGCTCCTCGTCATCTTTCGCCAAAGCCATTACATCGCTGTAATTGTATTCATCCATGACCAAGATATGGTCGTAATATTCAAAAAAAGAAGTATCAAACAATTGTGCCTTTTGCGACGAGATATCAACCCCATATTTCCTCGCCACAGCGATAGACCGTCTATCCGGTGCTTTGCCTATATGCCAATCGCCCGTGCCTGCCGAATCAATCTGCCATCCTAACCCTTGTTCATCAGCCATATGTTGCAAAACACCATGTGCTAACGGAGATCGACAGATATTGCCCAAACAAACCATTAAAATTTTCATGTTGCCAAAATTACGGTTATTACGGGAAATAGAAAAGGTGGATCTATACAACAATCCACCTTTTCCGACTAACAATAAAAATTTATCGTTAATATTCCACAGGGAAGTTAAATTCTACTGTTCCTCCTTCAGAAACACCTTTGATACGAACAATATTTCGCTTGGTCTCTGCTAAAGCCGTTTCTACTTCATCTACATTATTAACAGGTTTACCGTTTACATGCGTAATGATTAAGCCTCTTTCGACACCGAAATATTCAAATATACCGCCTCGGCGCACCTGTGTGACGACTACTCCGGAACTTACGCCCAATTCTTTCTTCTGTTGTGCGGATGCTGGCGCAAAGCTTGCCCCCAACTTATTAAAGATTTCGGTTGCGCTTCTATTCGATTCCTCATCACTGCCACTCGTTTTCTTCAAGTCTTGGGCTTTCAATGTAATCGTCACTTCCTTCTCCTTGCCTTCTCGTTTGTAGGTCAATTTCACCTTGTCACCCGGACGCAAGCGTGCCACGCGTTCCTGCAGATCAGCGGAAGAATAGATGACATTACCTTCAATTTTCGTAATGATGTCTCCTTTTTTGATACCCGCTGCCTCAGCCGCACCATCTTTAACAACATCTGCCACGTATAATCCATACAGATCGTCAATACCAAATTCTTTTCTCGATGCTTCGTTCACTTCTCTAAAGTTGATGCCCACGTAGCCACGTTGTACAGCACCGTATTCCTTAAAGTCATCCATGATCTTCTTAACCAAGCTCACCGGAATGGCATATCCATATCCAGCATAGGCGCCTGTGGGCGATAGAATTGCCGTGTTAATACCCACCAATTCGCCACGAGCGTTTACCAAAGCCCCTCCACTGTTACCTTTGTTAATCACCGCATCCGTCTGGATGAATGATTCAACCGCCGTGTTGACAATAGGCTCTTCTGATGGATAGCCATAAGGCGATTGCTGTTGGCTTTGTCCTAGTATGCCCATTTGTCGGCCTTTCGCGCTTACAATGCCGGCCGTCACGGTTGATTGCAATCCCAACGGATAGCCAACCGCCAAAACCCATTCGCCGATGCGCACATTATCCGAATTGCCAAAACGTACAAAAGGAAGCTTCTCTGCCGTTATCTTTATCAATGCCAAATCAAAGTCCGGATCGCGACCGATCACTTTCGCCTCAAAAGTTCTCCTGTCCGTCAACTCCACTTGGATCTTATCTGCATTTTCCACCACGTGGTTGTTGGTTACGATATATCCATCAGGCGAAATAATTACGCCAGATCCCGAGGCTTGCCCTTGACGGGGTTGCGAACGGCGTTGTTGTGGCATGCCGAAAAACTCTTCAAACATATCGAATGGTGACGCTCCCCGCTGTGAACCCCGAGCCGTCACGGTCACTTTAATATGCACTACTCCCGGTATGACTGCCGCCGCTGCTTCGGTAAAATCCGGATTGCCCGTAGAGGATATAATTTCTGCTTCCGGATTATTGGCGTAGAAAACCTTTTGCTTCTCCTCAAAGCTCATTTTCTCGGCTTGCTTATTTTCGAAAAGTTTGTACCCTCCGATGGCAATCGCTCCACCGATCAAAGCTGTTAATAAACTTAGTCCTATTTTCTTCATTTTTTTATTGCTATAAGTTAAAATCTAATTATTCTGTTCTCCTTGTTAAAAAGGTTTAGTCAAATGTAATACCATTAGAAATCGTACGCTAATTTTGTCAGTTAAAAAATGTTAACAACAAATCTTCGTCATTGTTTTTAACATGTTTTAACGATCAGCGCTGTTTTTGTAACAAGATTATTAAATTTGCAGTAAAATTTCAAATAAATGAAAGCGAAAATCAAATTTTCAAAATACGAAGGAGCAGGGAACGATTTCATTCTGATAGACAATAGAAAAGGCTCTTTAGATCGAAATAACGCAGATTTGATCCGAAAGCTCTGTGACAGAAGATTCGGTATCGGGGCTGACGGAATGATGCTCCTTCAAGATACGGAAAATTTTGATTTTGAGATGCTCTATTTCAATGCCAACGGCAGAGAAGGTTCTATGTGTGGCAATGGCGGGCGTTGTATCGTTGCCTTTGCACGCGACTTAGGCATTGTTGAGCACAAAACTGTCTTTTTGGCAGTGGATGGAGAGCATCGTGCTGACATTGTCGGACATCAGGTCGATTTAGGCATGGTCAATGTATATAATGTACAAAGGGATGGGGATGCATATGTTCTGAATACGGGCTCGCCCCATTTTGTACAAGTAGTTAACAATCTGGCAAATATGGATGTCTATCAAGAAGGGTACCGCATTCGCCACAACGATACATATGGAAAAGAAGGGATCAATGTCAATTTTATTGAAAAAGAAGGAAATGGATACTTCGTACGAACCTTCGAACGTGGTGTCGAAGATGAAACGCTAGCTTGTGGTACAGGTGCCACTGCCGCCGCCATGGCCATGGCTGTTGCTGAAAATAGAGAAGGACAATTGGAAATCCCTAT
>JBEBRE010000162.1:0-5552 GCA_040394995.1 Sphingobacterium wenxiniae | reverse complement strand
TTGTATAGATAAATATATATATTTATGTTTGATGGATAAGCCATGACATATCAGTACATTAAGGTAAACAAATCGGATTTTAGAATGGACGTTATCTTGGCACGGCCGGAGAAGCGCAATGCTTTTACACCGACCATGGTAAATGAATTGGCGGATGCTTTTCGTGAGGCTAACGATGACAATGCAATAAAAGTGGTCATGTTGAAGGCAGAGGGCCCTGTTTTTTGTGCGGGAATGGATCTGAAAGTTTTTGAAAATGAAGATTTGGATGTTCGAAACCCACGTATTGAAGACAAAAATATATCATTGGGTGAAGTGTTCGAACAATTGCACAAGCCTTCCATTGCTATTGTGGAAGGAAATGTCATTGCCGGAGGGTTTTTGATGATCGCCGGATGTACCTATGTGTTTGCGTCGAAAACGGTCCAATTTCGGTTACCCGAACTGGAATTGGGTATTTTCCCTTTTCAGGTGCTGGCGAGTTTGCTGAAGGTGATGCCGGAGAAGAAGGTGTTGCAACTATGTCTGAACACGGATTATTTTACCGCGCAAGAAGCAACGGCATATGGACTGGTGGATGGGTTTTTAGAAGACGCAGATATAGATGGGCTTTTGGAGAAATTTAAAAGCATCAGTGCTTCGGCAGTATCCGCAGGTATTCGGGCCATGAGACAATTACCATCCGTCAATATAGAAGAGCGCTATTCGTTTCTGTTAAAATGCCTACACGATTTGAAAACTTCTGCGGACGTGCAGAAGCAACTTTTTAAGAAATGATCAATGTGGTAAAGCCCAAGAAACAAAAAATTATATATTTTGTGGCTGTACCAAAAGCTTTTCGCATACTTTGTTGCTCAACATCTCGTTTTTCCTACTTCCATAAGAAACGTACATACTCGCATCAAAGCTTTCGATAGATTCTATTGTAATAATGGTCCCCAATGTTAGCTGACGGCTGTTGAGGAATCGTAGCAGTTCTTCAGAAGAATGGGCTACTGCCATAAAAATAACGGTATCGCTACTCTTGCAATCGCTTAATTGTATATAATGTTCTGAAATCACCTGACCATTGACATCCGGAATAGGCGAACCATGGGGGTCTACTTTAGGATAACCCAACAGCTCGTCCATCTTCTGGAAAAAAGCGGGAGACTGTATATGCTCGATCTGCTCGGCAATATCGTGTACCTCTTCCCATCCAAATCCCATCTTCTCCACCAGGTACATCTCGGTCAACCGATGTTTGCGTATAATCAAGGCAGCTTCTTTCCTGCCTTTCTCGGTAAGCTTGAGGGGTTTATAGCTCTCGTACAGTACAAGACCTTTTTCGGCCAATCGCTTCATCATGCTGTTTACAGTAGGCATTTTTATATCCAATTGCTTGCTTAGCTCGTTAACGCCGGCCTCCCCGGTTGTACCGCTTAGGGCAAAAAGTGCCTTGAGATAGTTTTCTTCTGTTTGCGAGATCATGGAACAAATTTACAAAACCTTAGCGACACATATTCCAAAGAGTTAGAAAGCAAAATTTTAAAATAAACTTTGTTAGATTGATCTAACTTATTAGATTTGCTGATCTAAAACAAGGTTGAATGCTGGTGTATTATGGACGCTCAAACTGTTATCCTGAGCACTTCGTCAAGTTCAGTGCAGGCTGTGTCGAAGGATCTACGGCTGTTATTCCGAAATGCACAACGGGTTAGTTGGATATAAAATAGTAGATATGCTTGAAATGGTCATAGAATATTTGGATAGGGTAGATCCGATTTGGGCGGCCTTGTATGCAACCCTATTTACTTGGGCCGTCACCGCGTTGGGGGCGGCGTTCGTTTTCTTTTTCAGGAGCATGAACAAGCATCTTATGGATGGGATGTTGGGGTTTACTGGGGGTGTCATGGTCGCGGCGAGCGTATGGAGCTTGTTGATCCCTGCCATTGAAATGAGCGACGGTGAAGGTTTCGTGCAAGTATGGCCTGCTGTTGTAGGCTTTTTGGTGGGAGTAGCCTTTTTGTTCAGTATAGATAAAATGTTGCCACACCTCCATGTTAACTTTAAAAAAGTGGAAGGCGTAAAAACGCCTTGGCAAAAGACGACGCTGATGATACTTGCCATTACCTTGCATAATATTCCCGAAGGGTTGGCTGTTGGTGTTCTATTTGGCGGTGTGGCGGCCGGTATCCCGGAAGCGAGTATTGGAGGTGCGGTTGCTTTGGCTTTGGGGATTGGTTTACAAAATTTTCCTGAAGGTATAGCTGTTGCCATGCCCTTGCGAAGGATGGGACTGAGTCGAAGGAAGAGTTTTTTGTATGGTCAGGCATCTGCCGTTGTCGAACCGGTTGCCGGTGTCTTGGGTGCTGTCGCTGTGTCGGCCTTTACGCCGGTGTTGCCCTATGCGTTGTCCTTTGCCGCCGGAGCGATGATTTTTGTCGTTGTAGAGGAAGTCATTCCCGAAGCACAGCAAAACAAAGGCTCGGATGTAGCGACAATTGGATTTATTCTTGGTTTCATCATCATGATGATGTTGGATGTGGCGTTGGGATAATAAGGAGGAAAGAAAGGACGGACACGTGTATTATCAATTCAAATCCGTTCGTTTCTCGATCCAAAAGCTGTTGTAGCCCGATCCTATTTGGATTTCCAGCAGACGCTGTTGCAGCATTTCCAAAATGGCCAGGAAATTAAACACAAACTGCACTTTGTTCTCCGAATTTTTGGCAATCTGTTGAAAATCCAGTTTATGATTGATGTCGATCAGCTCGGCAATCGCTTTTTTCTGCTGTTCGATCGTGTAAGGAAATTTAACAACGGTATGCGTGACCTCTTGGACGCGATGTGCAAAATTGAACATCAACCTTTCATATACCATCATGAGTTTGTACAAGTCAAAAGAAGAGAGCTCTTCTTCCGTTGTGTCGTTGTTACGGGCAGTCTTGTTATCAAAGACGATATTGCCACGAGCGTGGAGCTTCGTTCTGTTTTCTTCCAATATGCGAAGTTCTTCGCATACTTCCTTAAACTGTTTGTAGAGAATAAGTTTTTGCGTCAGCTCTTTCTTAAGGTCAATTTCATTTTCGCAACCTTCCGGCTCCGGTCGGGGTATAAGCATCTTGGCTTTGATACGCATCAATGTGGAGGCGACGAAAATAAACTCGCTGGCCAGCTCTATGTTCAAGGAGTGCATGGTTTGGATATAATCCAGAAAGTCATCCGTCATTTTGGAGATGGGGATATCGTGAATATTCAGTTCATCCCTTTCTATAAAGAACAGCAACAGGTCAAAAGGACCTTCAAATTGCTCCAGTTTTATTTCGTAGCCTACAGTTTGCATATCCGGATCAAAAATAAGGAATACAGATAGAAGTAGGGTTTATATTTTATCCACATTTGAACGATTGGAGGTTTCTAAGAAGGACCATTTTCTGTCATTTCGAACGACTTCAGGAAGAAACCGAACGAAGTGAGCTTTGCGAAGCAAAACCACGGATTGCTCACCGAAGGTAATCTAACGTGAGCTCGGGATAACAACTCCTGTCACCGTTATTAACAATTCAGCAGCTAACCGATTCGCCAATAAAAAGAATCTTCAAGCGAGCTTTAAACTTTTATTTGCTTATATTGTTCTGTACTTTAGGGAATAAGTCGTTAATTTGTAACTTATTTATAGATAAAGAGCATATGGAAATAGAGGCAGGTCCGCTATTACGACAAATACAATATCCTTCAGATCTTCGTAAGTTGAAGCCGAGCGAATTGGAGGAAGTTTGCCAAGAATTGAGGCAATTTATCATTGACGTCGTTTCGGTCAACGGAGGACATTTCGCGGCCAGCTTAGGTGTCGTGGAATTGACTGTTGCGCTCCATTATGTGTTGCATACGCCTTACGACCAAGTTATTTTTGATGTGGGCCATCAGGCTTATGGCCATAAAATATTGACGGGAAGAAGGGAGTCTTTTCATACCAACCGTGTTTTGGGAGGCATATCCGGTTTTCCAAAAAGAAGCGAGAGTGAATATGATGCTTTTGGTGTAGGCCACTCCTCTACTTCCATTTCGGCAGCATTAGGGATGGCTGTAGCATCCGAATACAAAGGAGAAAAAGACAGACAACATGTTGCTGTTATTGGTGATGGTGCGTTGACAGGCGGTATGGCCTTTGAAGCCTTGAACCATGCAGGCATTGAAAAGTCCAATCTATTGGTTATTCTCAACGACAACTGCATGTCCATCGATCCCAATGTCGGAGCGATGAAGGAATACTTAACCAGCATTACCACTTCAAGGAGCTATAACAAGTTTCGGGATGAATTGATCGCCGTGCTGGCAAAAATATCTAAAAACGGACCGGATGCTTATGGATGGGCCAAAAAATTGGAGCAAAGTGTCAAAGGAACATTGTTGAAAAACGCCAATTTATTTGAATCCTTGAATTTCCGATATTTTGGTCCCGTGGACGGACATGACGTCAATAAACTGGCTAAAACATTGGAAGACCTCAAACGTATTCCCGGACCAAAGCTTCTGCACGTAGTGACGATCAAGGGCAAAGGTTATGCTTTGGCTGAAAAAGACCAAACCAAATGGCACGCGCCCGGATTATTTGATAAAATCACAGGAGAGATTAAAAAATCAGTCGCGGAGAAACCGCAACCACCGAAATATCAAGATGTGTTTGGACACACATTGGTTGAGTTGGCTGCCGAGAACGACAAAATCATGGGCATTACACCGGCGATGCCGTCCGGTTCTTCCTTAAATATCATGATGAAGGCCATGCCCGAAAGAGCTTTTGATGTCGGTATAGCCGAGCAACATGCTGTAACATTCAGCGCAGGGTTGGCAACACAGGGCATGGTTCCTTTTTGCAATATTTATTCTTCATTTATGCAACGTGCGTACGATCAGGTTATCCACGATGTCGCACTTCAAAAGCTAAATGTCGTGTTTTGCTTGGATAGGGCGGGGCTTGTGGGCGCAGATGGCCCAACACACCATGGTGCATACGACATTGCTTATATGCGTTGCATCCCCAATCTAGTGGTCTCAGCTCCGATGAATGAAGAGGAATTGCGTAACTTGATGTATACGGCCCAACTTCCTGATAAAGGACCTTTTGTCATCCGCTACCCAAGAGGAAACGGCGTGATGGTCGATTGGAAACGTCCTTTTTCGGCGATAGAAATCGGAAAGGGCCGTAAGATACAAGATGGTGAAGAGCTGGCTATTTTAAGTTTTGGAGCCATTGGCAATGAGGTGGTGAAAGCCATTCAAACCCTGGGTGAAGAAGGAATCTATCCGGCACATTATGACTTGCGGTTTGCAAAACCTTTGGACGAAGAACTGCTACATGAGGTATTCAAAAAATTTCATAAAATTATTACGGTAGAAGACGGAAGCATCAAGGGGGGAATAGGGGCTGCCGTATTGGAATTTATGGCCGATCACGATTATCAAGCCAAGGTTGTGCGTTTGGGTATTCCGGATGAGGTAATAGAACACGGAGAACAGGGAGAGCTTTGGAAAATATGCGGTTACGATGCTTCTTCTATTGTGAGCGA
>JBEBRE010000161.1:0-5580 GCA_040394995.1 Sphingobacterium wenxiniae | reverse complement strand
TTTTTTAATATATCAACAAAGATACTAATTTAGGAGATGGCACAAAATTATTATATGTTCTTTCGCCTTACAGGTATCCATCGGATCTTTATCTGTTTCGTGGAGACACGCGCCAAATTAATCATTTCCCTTTAAATTTTGATTTTTCCAAAATATCCTGTGCGTTGTTGTTGGCTAAAAGTTGCCGTAAAGTTACGTGGGGATTTTGCTGCATATATTTCCGCACCATCATCCACCCTAAGTAAGTGCCCAGTTTTGGTGCAGATGCATTGTTTTCGCCAAGTTCGGGCGTAAAAGGGGCTTCAGTAAAATATTTTTGGATGTGCAGATAATCAGTGTTGTAAAGCAACTCTTCCTGTAGAAACCATGCCCATATTTCGGATTGATAAGTGTTAGCCCACTTCATCTGATGTGCAGTATAACCGATTTTTAAGGAATCCGCCATATCGGGAAGAATAGAGTCAAGTGCCAATAATATCTTACCCTGATAGACCATGTGTTGAAGCGTGTTCAGATCAGTGTTTTCCTGTGGGTAAAGTTCCTGTCTCAACACGCTTTCTACTACACGTGGTGTGATGTTTTCTGGTGTAAATCTTCTGGAAAGATATAGCGGTATGGAACCGACGAGGGCTGGATAAAACTCGGAATCTGCTCCTAAAAACATATCCAATCCAATGCCGATATAGCCGTCGCCGATAGGAGTCTGTACGGAAAATCCTGAAAAATAAGCGACAAAACGAGGTAGATTATACTCTGGGAAATAATATTTTACGTATTTAAATGCTTGCGTCAAATCGTTCTCTTGGTTTTTCAGTGTAGGATATTTCTTCTCTACCGCTGTGGCAAGTGCTTTAAAATCGCGTTGCCGTAACATTTCGCTCAATGTTTTTTTGATATGGAGGGTGTCGGAAGGGTTGCCCGCTTCCAACATATACTGCATGAAGTCGGCATAGAATGCTCCGTACTGTTCTGACCAGGCTTTGTTCTGTTCCAAAATCTTTGCTGAATCCAATGTAGCTAGCTCTTGATCGAATCGTTCAATTTTTACGTCCACATCAATATGGGAAACATCGGGCAGTGTAGAGGAGTGTTTACAGGAAAAAAAAGTGAATATCAAAAAAAAGAGATAAATTTGCGGGGTAAATTTTTGTAGCATATTGATTCCTTTAAATTTGTATGGGGACGGCAACAAAAATAGGTTAATTTTACATAATTAAATTAAACAGATCCATGAAAAAAATCTTTACCCTTATTGCTTTATGTGTGGCCGCGGTTTCATCTTCTACCGTTTTGGCACAGGATTACTATTCCAGAGGCACTTCTAATGAACAAGAAAAGAATATTTCTTTGGGATTAAGTATCAACCCTAACATAGGGTGGTTGCGCTATGGTGGAAATGACGATTACGATGCATCCTCTAAAATAGGCTTTTCGTATGGTTTGTTGGCCGATTTGGGGTTTACTAGAAACTACTATTTCTCTACTGGTCTTTTGATCAACTCCATCGGAAGCCAAGTGAAATCTACGTTATCGGGTAATGCTGAGACGAAGGATATCCGTTTGCAGTATGCTGAAATTCCTTTGACTGTCAAACTGAAAAGCGAAGAAAGCGAATTAGGTCGCTACTATGGGCAATTTGGTTTTACGGCAGGATTTAAAGTTTCTGGTAAGGAAAAATTAGAAGGTGCCACAAAGAAAAATGATATCGCCGGTGACGACTTGTTCCGTTTAGGTCTGCAATTGGGCGGCGGTATGGAATGGAAACTGAGCCAGAATTTGAACTTAATGACGGGGTTGAGTTTTAATAACGGATTTACCAGAGCCATCAAAGACGGCAAGCCAAAAACATCATACGTAGCATTGAATCTCGGTCTTTTCTTTTAATACACCTTAGATGAAAATAGCTTTAGCACAATTAAATTACCATATTGGGAATTTTGAGGAGAACAACCGGAAAATTATTGATGCTATCGCACAAGCCAAAGACCAAGGGGCCGACCTCTTGGTCTTTGCTGAATTAGCCGTTGGCGGTTATCCGGCTAAAGATCTATTGCGCAATCCTCAATTTCTCCGTCAATGTGAGCAGAGCATAGACCTTATCGCAAGCCATTGCCACGGGATTACCTGTATCATTGGCGCACCCATAAAAAATACAGATCCAGAGGGTAAAGGTTTGTACAATGCCGCCTTGATTTTGGAGGATGGTAAAGTAAAGGATTGTTGTAAAAAAAGTCTTTTGCCAGACTACGATGTCTTCGACGAGTACCGTTACTTCGAGCCCAACCGAAATTATCACTGTATAGAAATTAAAGGACAGAAGGTGGCTTTGACAGTCTGTGAGGATATGTGGGACGATGACTCGTCCAATTCCTACGTGGGCGATCTCATGGCCGAGCTTCGCAAAGAACAGCCTACATTGCTCATTAACATTGCGGCATCGCCCTTTTCTTACACCCATTTTGAAAACCGTCTTCAAGTCTTGCAACGGCATGTTATCAAGGCCAATTGTCCGCTAGTATATGTAAATCAAGTAGGAGCACATACCGATATTATTTTCGACGGTCGTTCTTTGGTATTGAACGGTCGTGGTGACATTGTTGCTGAGCTCAAGCGCTGTGAAGAAGATTTGCAGGTGATCGATGTTTTTGAGAACCAACCTATCCAAGTCCAAAAACTATCGGAAATTGCCCTTATCCACGATGCGTTGATTCTAGGTTTAAAGGATTATTTTAGAAAATCAGGGTTCAAAAAAGCCGTATTGGGTTTGTCAGGGGGATTAGATTCCGCAGTCGTGGCAGCACTGGCCTGCGAAGCTCTGGGAGCCGAAAATGTGCTGGCTGTCTTGATGCCTTCCATTTATTCGACCGACCATTCGTTAAAAGATGCGCTCGATTTGGTAGCTCATACCGGTTGTTCACACAAAATCATCCCTATTAAGGAAGTGGCTAATGCGTTCGACATGACTTTGACAGAAACGTTCGAGGGTCTGACTCCTGATACCACTGAAGAAAACATCCAAGCCCGCATTCGTGGCGTTATCTTGATGGCTATTTCCAATAAATTTGGACATATCTTATTAAATACATCCAACAAAAGTGAGGTTGCTGTGGGGTACGGCACTTTATATGGTGATATGGCTGGTGCGATTAGCGTTATTGGTGATGTGTATAAGACTCAGGCCTATGCTTTAGCCGAATACATCAATCGTGAGCGTGAAATCATTCCGGTAAATACAATTATAAAACCGCCTTCGGCCGAGTTGAGACCTGATCAAAAGGATTCGGATTCGTTGCCTCCATACGACGTATTGGATAGTATTTTGTACCAATTAATCGAGCTGGAAAAATCTGGATCCGATGTGGTGAAAACCGGATTCGATGAACTGCTTGTACAGCGTGTCTCCAAAATGCTGAACCAAGCGGAATTTAAGCGTTTTCAGGCGCCTCCCATATTGCGGGTAAGTGCTAAAGCTTTTGGAAGCGGACGATCTATGCCATTGGTTGCAAAATATCCATTTTAGGATTAAACTTTTGTTTTCTCCGCAAGTCTAACGCTTTAACTAAAGAACTTCTTCATATGAAAAGGGTAGCATATATTTTCGCACTTGGCCTTGTCGTCCTATTGGCGTCCTGCTCTTCTGTGCAGTATAATACGACAAGAGTTCAGAGTCTTGATTTTCGTCAATACAAAACGTATGGTTGGTTACCTCCGGTAGATTCGTTATCCAAAAACTACTTTGCCAATGATATCGCCAAGGGAAATATTATTACGTCAGCCAACAAAGAATTGGAAAACTTAGGATTGCAGTACAGTAAAGAAGATCCCGATATTCTTTTTCGCTATATTTCCATTGTCAACAATAAAAGCAGAATGGTGTACGGTTATCCGCATTGGGGCTGGGGCGGACCGTGGGGATGGTATCGCCCGTGGGGTTGGTATGGCTATGGAGGTTATAACTACCCTATAGGAAGTGAAAAATACCGCTATGCCCATTTGATTATCGAAGCGGTCGATCGCCGATCTAATTCCGTGGTGTGGCAAGCGCGTGGCTCTTCAGAAATTCGGACTCCAGAAAAAGCCATTAACAAGTTGCCCGAAGTAGTGGCTGGTATATTCAAGCAATATCCTGTGAGAGCTAAATAATGATGGAGCCTATCTGAAGACCGTCTTATTTCGCGTCTTCACGAAATAACTCCACTGTTCGGATCAAAGCATAAAAGTTAGGGAGTAAAATATAGCGTTCTATTGTCGTGTCGGCGAAGCGCCTGCCCCGATTTTTCGGATAGACATCTATGAGATCCCTCCTGCGGTCGGGATGACAAAAAAAGCGAATGCTATTAGATGATACGCGTATTAACTCTCCTCAGAAAATTTGCTTGATCCGTACACACCAGACATTTTAAACAGGACATTAAGAAACCGAAGATTCACGGATAATAAGCCGACAGGGAACAATGAGCTTTTTTGTTTCCTTTGACCTTCCATCGATTTCGGCAACCAGGGTCTGGATTAACCCCTGTGTGAGTTGTTCAATATCTTGTGAAACAACACTGATAGAAGGATCGTGTAGCTTAAACAAGGTATGTTCATCAAAAGCGACCATTTTCGGTAAAGGGATTTTCTCTTCTTTTAAAGCTTTTAATCCTTTTACAGCTAGATAGTTGGTTGCAAAGAGTACCGCGTCTAATTTGTTGTCTATCACAAATTCCAAAATATCCTTCTTGGCATCGTCTTCCGGGGCATCGAGTTGTAGTTTTTTGATAAATGCCTGATATTGAAATTCGTCCATGGCTTGCATGTATCCCTCTAACCGATCGCGCATTTGGGTCTGGTTGGAATACAAGGAAACCAAGCCGATACGTCTATTCTTGTTTTCCAGCAAATGCTTGGTCGCCTCGTATGCCCCTTTTTTATTGTCAGAAACGACATAGCTGGTATCGACAGCCGGAATGAAGCGGTCAAAAAGTACCACGGGTATATTGTTGTGACGGATATTTGCTACCGTATCTTCCAAACCTTCGGACGGTGTGATAATGAAGCCATCAACTTGACGGTCCATAAACAGCTGGATCAGCTCTTGAGCCTTATGTTTGTCATTATCCATACTGCAATAAATGATATGATAGCCTAGGGCATAGGACTGTCTTTCTATGTATTTGGCTACATTGGAAAAAAATGGGTTGGCAATATCCTCTACCAAGAGACCTAAAATCTTGGTTCGCCCGGTTCTTAGGCTCTTAGCTAATTGGTTAGGTTTATAACCCACCTTCTTTACATAGTCCAGCACACGTTTGGTCAGCGCCTCGCTTATTCTTTTCTCCCTGGCCTTGTCATTTAAAATAAAAGATACCGTCGTAACGGATATCCCTAGAGCTTTAGCAATATCACTAATCAGCACGCGTTTTTTCATGTATTATACTTAAGTGTAGAAAATCAGAAAGCCTAATCTACTAAAAAATTTTAGCAAAAAAGTTTTTACGACAAAAAATAATTTTTAGCTAAAAGGATTTACACGATAATTTTTTGTATAATTATCTGTTTGAAACAATAAAAATGCAATGATAGATTATAAAAAGATAG
>JBEBRE010000160.1:0-5605 GCA_040394995.1 Sphingobacterium wenxiniae | reverse complement strand
AATGCTTATGATATCAATCGATCCCGATTAGCATTTTTGCTTAATATCCCTGTTGATGAGCTTCCGAGGCTAGAAACTGTTGCGCAACCGGAAACCACTGTTACCTATGTGGACGCGGTGTCCTTATTTGCTCAGGCCCGTCAGGTTATACCCGATATCCGGGCATTAGATTGGCGGATGAAGGAAGCTGAGGAGGGCATCAAGGTGGCACAATCTGATTTGTGGCCCAGTTTGTCCTTGGGGGCAGGTTTAGGGACCAACTATTCCAGTACCAATGAACGGTCGCCTATCAATCAGATGCAAAACAATCTTGGAAAAACACTTTCCTTGAATTTGCAGATTCCTATTTTTAATAAGATGCGTGTCAAGTCACAGATAAAACAAGCGCGGTTGGATGTTCAGAGCACTGCATATGCCCGAGATATCCGCCTGAATAGCCTGCGGCAGGAAACATCCAATGCGGTGTTCAATTTGGCGACACTTGGCGAAAACATTATCAACCTCAAAGCACAAGCGACAGCTTTTGAAGAATCATTTCGTATAGCGAAGGTGCATTTTGAGAATGGAAACAGCAACTCCTACATTTTTTTGGCGGCAAAAGCCAAACTGGACAACGCGCGGAGCCAATTATTGGTGAAACAATATGAATGGTTAATGCAAAAATATATCAATGATTATTATGCAGGAACTATGGATTTATAATTAACTTAGTATCCGAAAATGAAGAAATCCACTGTACTTATTGTTGATGATGATCAGGATTTGCTGACAGCTGTGCGTATTTTGCTGAAACCTACAGTAAAGCAAATACTTGTTGAACGAAATCTGGAAAATCTTCTGCATATCCTTGCAAACCAGTCTGTTGATATTGTCCTTTTGGATATGAATTTCAAAAGTGCCATAAATACGGGCAACGAAGGGTTGTTTTGGTTAGGGAAAATCAAAAGCCAATTTCCGCATGTGCGTGTTATCATGATTACAGCCTATGGGGCTGTTGATTTGGCGGTGCGCTCGTTAAAACTGGGTGCTTCTGATTTTATTGTGAAACCTTGGCAGAATGAACAGCTGTTGCAAACCCTGGAAGCCGTTTCGCAGGAAGCCAAGGAGCAGGGCAAGAAGAAGAATCCTGTACAGTTAATACGTGATGAAGATGAGCTTGTCGGTCGTTCATCAGTCATGGAAGATCTGCAATACAAGATAGATAAAGTGGCTCCTACCGAAGCCAATATACTCATCTTGGGTGAAAACGGCACGGGTAAAGATTTGATTGCGAAAGCACTGCACCGGCGTTCCTTAAGGGAAAAAAAACCTTATGTAAAAGTGGATGTTGGGGCATTGACAGAAACCTTATTTGAAAGCGAGCTGTTTGGCTATAAAAAAGGTGCCTTTACCGATGCCCGCGAAGACCGGCAGGGACGGTTTGAAGCAGCCCATGGAGGCACACTTTTTTTAGATGAAATCGGAAATATCAGCTTACAGCAACAAGCCAAGTTGCTGAGTGTATTGCAAAATCGGCAGGTAGTCCCTTTGGGTTCTTATCAGGGCATTCCGATAGATATTCGTTTACTGAGCGCGACCAATGTGCCGTTGAAGATATTGGCCGATGAGAGCCGTTTTCGAAAGGATTTGATTTATCGAATTAATACAGTAGAAATTCAGGTGCCGCCTCTCCGGGAACGTGGTGACGATATTCTATTATTGGCCAACCATTTTTTAGCATTTTACAATAAAAAATACCACAAAAATATCGAAGGTTTGGAAACAGATGCCAAGCAAAAGCTAAAGGGGTATTACTATCCGGGCAATGTACGGGAATTGCAATATAGCATGGAACGAGCCGTTATTATGTCGGAACAACAAAGCATTCGCGGGATTGATATTCTTTTTTCGCCTATTGAGCAAGAGATGCCTAAAGAAAAGTTGGTGCAAGAACATCCGTTGACAACCAACCAAAGCTTGGAAGAGTTGGAACGTAACGCTATCCAATCGGCTATTGACCGCTATAACGGTAATATTAGTAAAGCTGCCCGTGAATTGGGCTTGACAAGAGCGGCGCTGTACAGACGTATGGAAAAATATAATATTTGAGCGAGATGGGACGGTCGGGTTTTTTTTTCTTCCTGAAAATAATTGTGCTGTTGCTTTTGACGATTGGAGTGTCCTATTTGCTGTTTCAGAAACAATATACTTATGCAGGACTTTTATTTGTCGTTCTGCTGGCAGTAGCAAATCGGTGGCTCGGTTATGAACGCAAGCTGTTGAATCATCTTTTAGACTTTTCCGAGGCCGTGCATTACCGTGATTTTACGCGGCGGTTTGCCATCAAAAACAAGGAAAGCATGGAGGGAAGGCTCTTTGCGGCCTTTAATGAAATAAACTATGTGTACAAACAGATTAGTATTGATAAAGAGCTTCAACACCAATATCTAAATAGGGTTATCAATATGCTGGATTCGGCGATCATCTTTTATCAGGCTGATACGGGCAAGGTGATGTGGGTCAATGATGCTTTCAAGCAATTGTTTAAAACACCTCACTTGGGAAATATTCGAGGGCTTATGAAAAGGCATCAGGAGCTGTACGAGAAAACCGTGCAGATGAAGGTGGGTAAACAACAGATTGAAACAGCGAGCTCCGTGATCGGAAAAATTAAATTGCTGATGCACAGCGCCGAATTTGAGACGGCAGATGGGGCTTTCCGAATCGTGGTATATCAGAATATCAGTGAAGCCATAGACGAAACGGAAACAAAAGCATGGCACAAGTTGTTACGAGTGCTGACGCATGAAATTATGAACTCTATTGCGCCAATCAGCTCCTTGGCAGAGACTCTTCACGGAAGGCTCGAACAGGGCTATGACGATGAAGATATAGATGATCTGAAAGTGGGTATTCATACCATCAAGCGTAGGAGTGAAGGGCTTTTGCAATTTGCCAAAAGCTACCGTCTTATCAATAAAGTGGACCAACCCAAATTTGACGATATTCAATTGAAAGTACTTTTTGAGAACATGTACCAGCTGTTCGAACCTACGTTGTTGCAAAAACAGATTGATTTGGATATTATCCTGAAAGATACTCGTCTCGTCCTTCGTGCAGACGTCAATTTGCTCGAGCAGGCGTTAATTAATTTGCTGTTGAATGCCATAGAGGCAGTGAAAGACCGTCCGGAGCCATATATTAGCATAGCCGGAGCCAACCGAGAGGGACATGTAATCATAAAGATACAGGACAATGGCAAAGGGATGTCGGCAGAGATCCAAGAGCAGATCTTCACTCCTTTTTTCACGACGAAGAAAGCCGGAAGCGGGGTAGGGTTGACATTGTGCAAGCAGATTATGCTTTTGCATAAAGGCAATTTATTTGTCGAAAGTGAAGAAGATAAAGGCAGTACGTTTACCTTGCAGTTTGGGAATTAATGGTAGCATTGTTGATCTGGAACAGTAGCGAAAATGATTGCCTTTCTCCTTTAAATATGTTGTTCAGTTGTCCTAGTTCATGTCTTCACGAATCAAGACATTTTAACAGCATATTTTTATGTGGTTGTATGTAGCTCGAAAAACTTCATATATATTTGCCCCATGCGCTACTATTGGGACTTCCTAAAGCATTTCCTGACATCCAATAGCCGGCACGGCACACATTCACCCTTTGTGTACGGTCTGGCCGATCAGGTTATTTATCGGCATATACATATGACGACATTAAAAACCTCTGTTCCGGATGGTTTTGCACCGGTGTATTTTCCCTTGTTGCAGGATATGTTGGCCTATTTGTCAATAGAAGAACTGGTAACTTTTGATGCCGATACAGATGCACCGTCCCTGCTAGTACTCGACTTAAACAGTGTTTCTACCGACGATATTATGATGACTTTACGTGCAGGAAAGACGATCATTGTTCACGAGCCTTTTAAGACACGTCAAAGCAAGAGAATATGGGAAAAACTTATTCAAGAAACGGCAGTTGTTGTTTCCATAGACCTTTTTCACTTTGGTTTGTTGTTCTATCGTGAGGGGCAACAGAAGGAAAATTTTAAGTTGCGTTACCCATTTTGGCGTTGATAAGCTAATAAGTGTTAAAAAGCCTCTGCTATACTCAAATAAAAACCCGATTGACGTTTTTCGCCCGGTCGCTTTTCGCCAAATGCATAATCGAAGCGGATCGTACTGCTGTGTTCCAAGCTGAAAAAATAGCGTATTCCGGCACCATAACTAGGCACTAACCGCAGGTCATGCTGTTTGGAAAAAGTACTTCCTGTGCCGACAAAACCGACGATGCCAAAACGGGACATAAAACGGTAGCGTGCTTCGGCCTGAAACGTCGTATAGTTTTTATCTTTGTATCGCCCTAAATAATATCCTCTCATGCTCATGTCGCCACCCAAGTCACGGTATACGTAGAAAGGAACATTTTTCCCGTACGTTCCACGATAGAGTAATTGCCCGGCCAAGGTAACTTTAGATGAGATAGGATGGAAAGCCCGTAAATCTGTTTCTATCTGACTGCCCGAAAAATTATCTTTCCTCCAAAAATTTGGCGCATAGGCATATTTCAATCTAGCGTATAAGCCTCGAGTCGTATATGTAGTCGTGTTTCGGTTGTCGTATAATGTGGAGACGCCCAAGGCAATGTACTGACCGCCCGTTTTCCCCAAAACGTTGTCCTGTTCAAAAATGCCACCTGTTTCCTGGTCGGCAAACCTGAGATGTTCAAAATTTGCGTTAAGACCAGCATAAAACTTGGGTGCAAACTTCTTTTCAACATCCAATTTTGCACGGATCAGCTTTTGTGCTAAAAAATCTTCCTCTGCTTTCCATGTGTCATTGCCTAAACCATAGAAATTAAAAGGCCAATCGCGGTATCTAAGCTCGGACAGGATATGGTATTCGTTTTCCTTTGTCCAAATGTCGGTCAGCAGTTTGATGTTTTTTTGTTTTTTCGTGGTCAGGGTTCCGATTAATGTAATGTTGGAAGTGCGGCTTTCCGGATTTTCCTTGTCGACATAAAAATTGTAGGTGCTGGCTATGCCGTATTCCAGTCCGGTTTCTTGTGCATACGAAACAGCTGGAAGAACCATAAAACTGCCCTTGCGAGTTGAGTCCTGTTCGGAGGATAACAGTTGTTTGACGATTCTCTTGATGAGATTGTCCTGTTTTGTTTGGGCATGAGCCGTGTCTATATTTACGGTGAACACGGTGAAGCAGAGGAATGTCTTAAATATTGAGCTAAGCTTGATGAATCTCATTCTAAAATACCTGTCGAAACAATGTGGTGCAAGATGTAAATTATTTCCTTGCGTATCAAGTATATGGTAAGAAACAGCGATATTTTTTGTGAAATATTTTTGTAGTTCGGCAGGAGTAGCTATCTTTGCATCATCAAAAAAATGGAGTAGCTAACGCACTTTGTTTTTTCGGGAAAAGTTCTTTAACACGGCATTATTTTTTAAAAAACTTGCAAAAGTCAAAATTAAGTCTGATTTTTGCACACGCTATCCAAAAAAGGATGGAAGTTCTTTTAAAGGTAGATAGTTTTTAAACTTCAACAATATTGCCTCCTTAGCTCAGCTGGTAGAGCAACTGACTTGTAATCAGTAGGTCGC
>JBEBRE010000159.1:0-5627 GCA_040394995.1 Sphingobacterium wenxiniae | reverse complement strand
AATAACCATAAATGAGCCTATTGTGGTCGAAAAATCCTATCCTGCATTTTGGGAACATTTGCTATCGCAAGGATTCCAAATCAGTAAATTAAAACACGAAATGCCGCAATAATATATCCAAATTATTGCTGAATTATGGCTGATTTGGATATATTTGCACATTATAACAGATTATGGCTGGAAACTCATTTGGAAACCTTTTCAAGATAACTACCTTTGGTGAATCCCATGGAAAAGCTATTGGTGTTATTATTGATGGTTGTCCTCCCAATATTGAGATTGACGAAGAATTTATCCAATCGGAACTGGACAAACGTAGACCTGGACAATCAAAAATCACTACCCAGCGTAAGGAAAGCGATACGGCTCAGCTCCTTTCTGGAGTGTTTGAGGGAAAATCCACGGGGACACCTCTTGCGATCTTGATTCCGAACGAAGATCAACGGTCCAAAGACTATTCACATATTGCAGATAAATACCGTCCTTCTCATGCTGATTACACCTACCAACAGAAATACGGTATCCGTGATTATCGTGGGGGCGGACGATCTTCGGCAAGAGAAACGGCCGCGCGTGTTGCCGCCGGTGCAATTGCTAAATTGTTCTTGAAACAACATGGTATCGAGATATTTGCACATGTATCTTCGGTTGGCAGATTAGAATCACCAAACCTTGATGTGACAGATTTGGGTGCATTGTTAGCATTGCGCGAAGACAACATTGTGCGCTGTGCGGATCCAGCTACTGCAAAGGAAATGATCGACCTCATTGATCAAATTCGGAAAGATGGCGACACCATTGGAGGTAAAATCTCTACCATTATCCGTAATGTTCCGGTGGGATTAGGCGACCCGGTGTTCGACAAGTTGCATGCCGATTTGGGGAAGGCTATGCTCAGCATCAACGCCGTACATGGATTTGAATATGGATCCGGCTTCATTGGGTCTGAAATGCGTGGATCGGAGCATAATGATATTTTCATTACGGAGAACAATCAAATTCGTACAAAAACAAATTTTTCAGGGGGTATTCAAGGAGGGATTTCCAATGGAATGGACATTACCTTCCGTACTGCTTTCAAACCCGTCGCAACCATCATGCGCGACCAGGAAACCTTAAATGAAAGTGGAGAAAACACCACTATTTCAGGTAAAGGACGCCACGATCCCTGTGTCGTGTCGAGAGCCGTTATCATTGTTGAAGCCATGACCGCATTGGTCATCGCCGACCATCTACTAAGAAATAAAGCCTATGCCGATAGAAAATAATTGGGTGGTTGCATCCGACATCGGAGGCACACATATTACATCTGCCATTGTTGACCTCTCCTCTTGGAAAGTGCTTGAATATACTATATGCAGAAATCAAGTTAATTCTCGTTCAGATGCTAAATCGATTTTACAGTCATGGGTAGCATCTATTAGCGAAACCATTCGCCTGTCTGACACCGATATACAACATTTGGGAATTGCCATGCCAGGTCCATTTGACTATGAAAACGGCATTTCGATGATGAAGAATCAGGATAAATATGACGATTTGTATCAAGTGGATGTCCAGATAGCATTAAAGGACATATTGGGATCTCAATTCAGCATTCGCTTCATTAACGACGCTGCCGCTTTTTTACAGGGAGAGGTCTTTGCGGGCAACCTGCAACATCATCCAAAAGTATTAGGTATCACTTTGGGAACCGGGTTAGGTTCGGCCGTTTGGGAACAAGGCCAAAAAGCATTTGACGCCGACTTGTGGAATACGCCTTATAAAGAATCGATTTTTGAAGAGTTTTTGGTGACCCGCTGGTTTATCAAACGTTTTTTTGAATTAAGCGGTTTTCAGGAAAAGGGATTTCGTGATATCCTGACCAAGCACCGGGAAAAAGAAGCGTTCGAGACTCTTCTTTTGGAATATACCGATGTTCTGTATGATTTCCTATGTTATTTTTCGGAAAAGCACGGTTGCAAGACGTTTATCCTCGGCGGCAACATCAGCAAAGCTTGGGGTGTGATCTCCGGCTACAATACATATAAGCTACGTCAATTTGATATCCACATTGGCCAGCAAACGGAGCATGCAGCTATTATTGGAGCAGGCTCCTTGTTTAAAAAATAGCGCATATCGCCACCTGCCGATCATTGGACAAATTTTCGGCAAGGCAACGAAGTTAAATTTTAAGCTGATGTTTTAAGGACCGCTATAGTTTTCTTCCATCAGTAGTCTGGCAACCCCTCTTTTAAGACGTGTTTTTCAGTGCTGTCGTATCGGCCACAGAAAGGTGTCACGCTACCCCTACGCAGGGGGTCATCCGTCCCTTTAGGGATCACTACAAAGCCGGAAACTGCTGTGGATCCACATCATGCATTATCTCGTAAACGGCTTCCACCACATCGTCTACCGACGGCTTGGTAAAATAATCGCCGTCCGAACCATAAGGTGGACGGTGGGGTTTAGCTGTCAACGTACGTGGTGGCGCATCCAACAGAAAATAACCCTTCTGATTTTCCAAAATCTCCTGCAAAATAAAGGCGCTAGCCCCACCTGGCATATCCTCGTCAACCACCAACAGTTTATTGGTCTTCTGCAATGATTTGGCACAAATGTGTCCACGATCGAAAGGTTGCAAACATTGCACATCAATGACCTCAATAGAAATGCCCAAACGCTCCAGCTCAATAGCTGCTTCGCGTACGACACGCAAGGTAGACCCATAGGACACTACCGTCATATCCTTACCTTCCCGTATGCACTCGGCAATACCAATAGGAACGGTAAAATCACCTACATTTGCCGGCATTTTCTCTTTCAGACGATAACCGTTCAAGCACTCTACGACGACGGCGGGCTCATCCGAGCGCAACAATGTATTATACATTCCCGCCGCTTGGGTCATGTTCCGTGGCACACATATATGCAATCCGCGTAACCCTCCCAATAAAACCGTCATCGGCGAACCGGAATGCCAAATTCCTTCCAATCGGTGGCCCCGGGTACGTATGATTAACGGCGACTTTTGTGTACCTTTTGTCCGGTAACTCAAGCTCGCCAAATCATCACTCAACACGGGCATCGCATAAATCAAATAATCTAAATATTGGATTTCAGCAATCGGACGAAGACCACGCATGGCCAAGCCCATTCCTTTTCCTATAATTACCGATTCACGGATTCCAGTGTCAAAAATCCGATGTTCGCCAAATTTTTCCTGCAAACCAGCGAAACCTTGATTGACATCACCAATCTTTCCGACATCTTCACCGAATGCCACAATACGTTCGTCTCTCCTAAAATTAGCTTCAAAACATGCATTTAAAACCTCTCTCCCATCGACCATTGGTTGATTCTCAGCATATACAACAGGTTGTACCTCTATGTGCAAAGGAGAAGACGCCGACTCCGTGAAGATTTTATCATTATAGCGTTCGTAATTTATTTTTTGCTTTTCCTTATACCATGCAATCAATGCATCTTTATCTGGTGAATTGTAGGTGCGCAATTCTCTAATTACACGGCGCACATTGGCATAAACCTCTTTTAGCGAGGGTTCACCCAACGACTGCAGGGTCTTTAACGGGATATCGACTTGCGGATGGTCGATATTGGACAACAACGTTACAGCTTCGTCCAAATCAATTTGAATAGTTTTATGATAATCCGTCCAAGCACGTCGTTGTTCTTGACGAACATGGTTTTTTGCCTCCTGTTCAAGTTGTGATAATTCATCTTCGTTGGCAATTCCGGAGACCATCAGCCATTCACGCATTTTGGCATTGCAATCGTACTCATGCTCCCATTCCAAACGCTCTTTGGATTTATAGCGCTCATGTGACCCCGAAGTCGAATGGCCTTGTGGCTGTGTAAGTTCAGTCACATGCACGACACAAGGCACATGCTGTTCGCGGGCATATTTTACAGCGAGCTCATAAACTTCGCAAAGTGCAGGATAATCCCAGCCCCTGACTTTAAAGATTTCCACGCCATTCGTACCCTGCTCGCGCTGAAAGCCCTTTAGCACTTCGGAAATATCGGCTTTAGTCGTTTGCACGTCATTAGGTACAGAGATCCCATAGCCATCATCCCAGATAGAGATAATAACGGGCACCTGTTTAACCGCCGCCGCATTTACGGTTTCCCAAAAGACTCCCTCAGAGGTCGAAGCATTTCCAACCGAACAAAAGACAACCTCATTTCCACGGTTTGAAAAATAAGCCAGATAATCGAGATCTCTATTTTCGCGATACAATTTGGAAGCCAGACCAAGCCCCATGGTACGGGCCATCTGCCCACCCGTTGTCGAAATATCGGAAACAGAATTTTTCTGCTGGGTCTGATCTACCCAATTGCCATCTTTGTCCAGTAACTGAGTGGAAAAATGGCAATTCATTTGACGACCTCCGGAAGAGATGTCAGCCTCTAAATCCGGATTGGCATACAACTGAGAAAAAAAATGGTATATATTGGATATGCCTGAAGCAAATGCAAATGTCTGGTCGCGGTAATAACCCGATCGCCAATCACCGTTCTTGAAAACCTTCGCCATGGCAATCTGGGCAAGTTCCTTTCCGTCGCCAAAGACACCAAACTTGGCCTTACCGGTCAAAACCTCCTTCCGGCCCAACAAACTTGCATATCGGCTTTCTACAGCTAAGGTATAGTCACGCAGAATAATCTCGCGAAAGTCTTCAAAACTAATCTTTGACGTCTCGAAATCACTATTTATATTAAAGGTGATATTTGACATATATTAAACCTGTGGTTTTAACAAAAGTACTAAAATATACCGTTTTTCACCAACTCTTCCCCATCTCTTTCATGAACAATTTAAAATCGCCAAGAAATTTTTCTTTACAGCAATTATAACTACTTTTAAGCTCTTTTTAACAGAAAGAACGAATGGATAAAAATCAAAATCAGCATAATCAACAGACTACTTTTCTGGGAGACATCGAAAAAACAATCATTATCAACGAGTTAATGACTATTCCTTTTTCTGAAAGGAACGAAAACTGGCGAGATGAGTTTCTTCAGAACATTGCAGGAGCAAACTTAAAATTGGGCGACCCCGAGGTCATTATGAGTAAAGATGGGTTTCCCTACGTGCAATTGCAAACCGTCAAAGCTAATGAGCGTTTTCAAGCATATGTCATCGAAAACCAACTAGACATCTTGCTAGAACAAGGCTTTGGTATCGTGGTCAATGCGCATCAGGGGCGACCGGATTGGGTATTCTCGTATGGAGATTTGGCAAATTTAAAACTAAACGGCTTTTTTTACACAGATAAAAGTATTTTTTCCAATCCAAGCGAATATCATAGCATTGGAAAAGATGAAAAGATCTTGGTTGGTCAACCTTCGGAAAATATTTTCCCAAGCTATTTGAGACGACAAATAAAAGAGTTCCTACAGTATTCAGGAGTCAAAAATCCCAAAACAATGTTAATTGCGCGACATTACGAAGACGAACAAAGCGCTTCCCAAGATCTGGTTTTTAATATAACACCCGTGCAATTTGCTTCGGAAAAGGACTTCCATAACATCATGAATACCTTGCAGTGGTTTTTACCTAAGCATTACAGTTTTTTCGGTATTGATGAAATGAGCATAGAAAACGGCTTTCAACCGCTATAAGC
>JBEBRE010000158.1:0-5646 GCA_040394995.1 Sphingobacterium wenxiniae | reverse complement strand
AAAAACGATGATTTTACTTAATAATGCACGACGGGTGTGTCAGATTATCCTTAATATTCGTCTTCAAAACCACTGGATTCTTGTCCCTCTTCCCCACCTTCTTCCTCCTCCTCATCGTCAAACATTCCCAAATCGTCCTCATCGTCTACACCATATTCGGTATCATCTACCGGCACTTCGTCATCCTCGTCATCCTCATCAACAGCCGTAGATAATGGAAAAAGGGCTGCCGCTAAATTTTTCGGGGCTTCTCCGACAGACCTAAATATTGCCGGATACTCCTTTCCATCCTCTTCTTTCAGTATTTTGATGAGTTCCACATGAAAGTCGTAGGGACGGTCAAAATTATAGACATAATAGAATTTTTGGTGGGGATCGTCAATAAATTTGCTCAAACGGATATCTCCCATCAGCAGCACACCGTTTGCCACCTTACGTTCGGTTGGCAACAATGCTATTTCTGTTCCTTTTTTCCATTGATCATTACTGACATAAAAAGAAGACGAAACGTCTGCCTTGTAACCTGTTGACTTTTGGATAGCTTCGTGAAGCTCTAAAAAAGTGCTTTTGGAAGGCATATCAATTTCACGATATACATCTTCATAATCCTCAAAAGTCGCTCGAAATCTATAAATTGCCATGCTCTGTTCTATCGTTTACTGGTTTTTCTGAGGATAAAAATACGATATTTTTCAAAAAGTTAAAGTATTGTCTGTTTTTTACGTTTCAGGCCAAGGCTCTCCCCTTTTTGTATGACAAAGGCCACAGCTTCTTCTCTAGAATTGGGGATCTCGCCTTCAAGAATAGCTTCCCGCATAGCGTTTTTAATCGTTCCGATCAACCTTCCGGGCTGCAGGTCAAACAGTTCCATAATATCTGCTCCTGAAACGGGTGGTTGCCAATTACGGATTTGATCTCGCTCTTCCACATCTTTGAGCTTCTGCTTAACCAGTTCAAAATTATCACGGTATTTTTTCTTTTTAAACTCGTTCTTGGTGGTAACATCAGCATGGCACAGTGTCATCAGTGCATCAATAGCATCGCCTGCCTCGAACAACAAGCGACGTACTGCAGAATCGGTTACGATATCTTGGGCCAACACAATAGGTCGCAAGTGCAGTTGCACAAGCTTTTGCACAAACTTCATTTTTTCATTTAGGGGCAATTTCAGCTCAGCAAACAGCTTAGGGACCATTCTGGCACCCCGATCTTCATGTCCGTGAAAGGTCCATCCCACCCGTTTATCAAATCTTTTAGTCGCAGGTTTGGCAATGTCGTGCATGATGGCGGCCCAACGCAACCATAGATCGTCCGACATTTCGGCTACATTGTCCAAAACTTCCAACGTATGGTAAAAGTTGTCTTTGTGACTCTTTCCATCGATCATTTCCACACCATGTAGATTTTGCATCGCCGGGAATATATAGGGCAACAATCCCGTATCAAAAAGGTATTTAAAACCAACGGAAGGTTTTTTCGACAAAATGATCTTGTTTAGCTCATCGGTAATGCGTTCTTTGGATATAATTTTGATCCTTTCGGCATTTTCAGCGATGGCTTGCACAGCGCGCATATCAATTTTAAAATAAAGCTGCGTGGCAAAGCGAATGGCCCGCATCATGCGCAAAGGATCGTCCGAAAAAGTAATATCGGGGTCTAAAGGGGTACGAATAATCCGATGCTGTATGTCTTCAAGCCCATTGAAAGGGTCGACTAATGTCCCAAAACGATCGCCGTTTAAGCTATAGGCCATGGCGTTTATGGTGAAATCCCGGCGATTCTGATCGTCTTCTAATGTACCGTCCTCCACAATGGGCTTGCGGGAATCCGAGCGGTACGATTCACGACGGGCACCGACAAGTTCGATGTTAATGTTGTCATAAACCAGCATAGCCGTACCAAAGCTCCGATATACCGTCACCTTGGTCTGCAAGACTTCACCCAGTTTAGTTGCAAAATCAATCCCGCTTCCAACGACTACTATATCCACGTCATTCTTAAAAGGTCGCTTCATCACGCTATCGCGCACATACCCACCGATAACGTAACATTCAACCTTTTCCTTATCCGCTAAATCCCTGATAATTTGAAAAACAGGAAGTTGTAAATTTTCTTGCATGATCAATTTTTACGGACAAAAGCCCATGAAATTGCAAAAATACGGATTTTTTCGGGATAGCTAATCTCTATCTCTTGATAATCTTCGGAAGGCAAGTTTGTTTTCGGACAGCTCGGCTTGCTCGCGGCGACGTTCGACAATGTGCATCGCCACAAACAGCGCTTCCAAAAACGACTCATGTGAAGCTTCATTTTTTCCGGCAATATCATAGCCGGTTCCATGATCGGGCGATGTACGTACTACAGGAAGCCCTGCAGTATAATTGACGCCTTTGCGCGAAGCAATATGTTTGAAAGGGATTAGACCCTGATCATGGTACATGGCTAGCACAGCATCAAATTTAGTGTAGGTATCGCTTGCAAAAAAACCATCTGCCGGATATGGACCAAAACAGAAGACACCTTCTTCATTTGCCTTTGCAATAGCCGGACGGATAATTTCCTCATCTTCCGTGCCGATCAACCCATTGTCTCCGGCGTGTGGATTTAGACCCAAAACAGCAATTTTGGGTTTCTGAATCCAAAAATCTGCTTTTAGGCTCTGGTTCATCATCTGCAACTTCCGTACAATATTTTCCTGGGTAATGTTGCGAGCAATCTCCTTGACCGGAATATGGCCTGTCACAACACCAATTCGCAATTCATCGGCAATCATGAACATTAGCACATCTGAAGATCCGGTTTTGGATTGCAAATATTCGGTATGGCCCGGAAACTGGAATCCGTCTTGCTGTATATTGTTTTTGTTGATCGGCGCTGTTACCAAAGCATCAATTTTTCCGGCATTCAAATCCTCAACAGCTCGTTCCAAAGAGAGAAAAGCGTACTTCCCTCCTATCTCATTTTGTTCACCCAAGGAGATTTTCACATCCTCTTGCCAACAGTTGATTATATTGGGACGTTTGGGATTTGCCTGATCTGCAGTATGGATAACATTGAAACTAAAATCCTGCACGCCTATAGCTTTGCGATGAAATGAAGCAACTTTGGTATTCCCATATACAATAGGCGTGAAATATTCAAGTATGCGATTATCTAACAATGATTTGATAATCACCTCTAAACCAATACCATTAACATCCCCTATGGTAATACCAATTTTTAGTTTTTCACTCATATTCTAAAAGCTTTGAACCAAAATTACAAAATTTAGGTCAATAATAAAGCTTTCCTATTCAACCGTAGCATTTTACATTCGTTTTAGATTTCACGAGAGTAACTTATTTCAAACTCCCATTCCTCTCTGTCCAATCAAGCCGGGACAAGTTTTCCCGAAGGGGAACAGGGCTATTGTTTTCGACATTCATACAATCGTTTCCATAATCATGCTGCGAACCTACGGATTGCTTCGGTACCCGGTGTCTTTATTTGTACAAATATTTTGCTCTTACGAAGCATCTATCTTTGATTTTTTTAAAATCCCTTCGGGATTAAACATCTGTAGAATAAATAAGAAACAATACATACTACTCTACACATATGACAAAACTGCCCTGGTAAGGATAGGAGGCCCGTGATGCCCTGTGTCTAATTTCTGACTTTTGATTTATAACTTCTAACTTTTTAATTCTTACTTTTGGCTGTAATATGAGTACAGTACGTGCGAAAAAACATTTAGGACAGCATTTTTTGAACGACAAAAATGCGGCCCAAAAAATCGTGGAAGCCTTGGATCCCTCATTAGGCTTTAAGCAGGTTTTGGAAGTGGGGCCAGGTATGGGCGTGCTATCGGACTTTCTATTGCAAAAGGAGGCATTTGAAACCTTTTTGATTGATGTGGACGATGAATCAATCGCCTTTCTTGCCGATAAATACCCGCAATTAGGGCATCAATTGATACATGGCGATTTTCTGGCCTTGGATTTTGGAACTTATTTCGGGGATAAAATGGCAGTAATTGGCAATTTTCCTTATAATATCTCTTCGCAAATCCTGTTCAAGGTGCTGGAAGAACGACAACGTGTAGTGCAAATGGTCGGGATGTTTCAGAAAGAAGTTGCCGAACGTTGTGTGGCTAAACCCGGCAGCAAAGAGTACGGTATCCTGAGTGTATTTCTGCAAGCCTATTACGATGTACAATATCTTTTCACGGTCAAGGCTGGAGCTTTCAATCCACCACCGAAGGTTTTATCGGGTGTTATCAACATAACGCGAAACACGCGTGAAACATTAGATTGCAATGAAAAACTGTTTTGGAGAGTTGTCAAAGCAGGGTTTAACCAACGTCGAAAAACCTTACGCAACGCATTATCTGCCATTGTTCCGAAAGATCGGATGAGCGACAATCCACTCTATGAACTACGTGCGGAACGGTTGTTTGTAGCCGATTTTGAAACATTGACGAATGAAATAGCACAGCGCTTATAACACAATTTTACCTATGGAGAAAATCCGTTTTGCAATTATTGGAGGTGGTGTTGCCGGATTGACAGCTGCCATTGGTCTCCGAAAATTGGGCCATGAGGCCATCGTATATGAAAGGGCAAAAGAGCTGAAAGGGATTGGTGCTGGTTTCGGTCTGGCCGCCAATGCCATGCAAGCTTTCGAATATCTAGGTCTTCGGGAAGGCGTGGAAAAGATTGGCCATTTTCTGCACTCCTATAATATTCTTGATGAAAAAGGCCGCATTTTGGTTGCACCGGACACCAAAGAAATCAGTAATAACTATAGCCAAAAAAACTTTGCCATACATCGGGGCGACTTGCATCAGTTTTTAATCCACCAGCTACCACAGGAAAGCATTCGATTAGGAAAAGAAGCTACAACATTAGAAAAAGACGCAAACAAGGTCAGGGTTTTCTTCAGCAATGGTGAGACAGTGGAAGCAGCCGCACTCATTATTGCAGATGGTGTGAAATCCACGCTTCGCCAATTCCTTATTCCCGCATCCACTCCACGTTATGCGGGTTATACCTGTTGGCGAGCGATTATTGATAATTCAAAGATCAATTTACAATCTTCCACGGAAACATGGGGTGCCGCCGGACGTTTCGGAATGACGCCATTGGTAGGCGATAAAATTTACTGGTATGCCTGCATAAATTCCCGTCCCAATCACATAACCTATTCCAAATACCGTATCGACGATTTGCAACAACACTTCGCTCATTACCATGCGCCTATTCCGCAAATTTTGGCCGAAACCCAAGACAAACAGCTGATTTGGAACGATATCGTGGATATCAAGCCTTTAACATCCATAGCGTATGGGCGTGTGCTTCTTATCGGAGATGCTGGACATGCGACCACACCCAATTTAGGACAAGGCGCTTGTCAGGCCATTGAGGATGTGGCCGTAATGGTCGATGAATTGACACGTACAGAGGACATTGTAAAAGCTTTCAAACATATCAACAAAAGAAGGATACAGCGTACACGCTATATCACCAATACCTCATGGCGAATTGGAAAAGTGGCACAATGGGAAAGTCCGTATTGGATTAAAGCCCGAAATATATTGATGCAAATCCTGCCCGAACGCTTGAAACAGTACCAACTGAACAAATTGCTGCATGAAGATTTCATGTC
>JBEBRE010000157.1:0-5647 GCA_040394995.1 Sphingobacterium wenxiniae | reverse complement strand
TGGAAAACAAAACAGTTGGTCTTTCGCCTTTTGTGGAATTGATTTTCGCAAGCCCTCCATACTTTGTGTTCTCGTCGAACGTGCTCAGATATATATCTTGTTTAGCCGGAACAATAGTGGTTTTGTATCTTGGATTGTCCTTTTTAAGGAGATGAATATATCTAAAGGTCGTTTTCGTTGCACGCCCCTCACCATTTGTCACTATCTTTTTGTCTTTGCCATTTAATTCGAACAGCCACAGGTCATAGCGGTCGTAGACGTAGACATGCTCACCATCTTCCGACCAACCTGCGATTCCATAAGGACCCGGAAAGGTGGGTGAATCATTCTCTTCATCGGCAAAGTTGACAGGAACACCTTCATTTAACCACACTATTTGGTCTGTCGAAAGATTATAGCTGTACCAATTGCCTTCGGTACGATCAAAATAAAGGATAAAATTACCATTAGGGGAAAGGGAAGCATACCCGTCTAGGTTTTCCTTAATACGTTTCTTTTGTCCGGTGAGGGTAGATATGGCATATACATCTGACAGCGTTGATCCTTCCCATTGCATTGACACGCGTCGTCCGTCATCAGAAGTGGCCAAGATCCATTCTGAATTTGCATCATCAGTTATGCTGGTTCTGTTGAATGTATCATCTACGAGCGGCACGAGACGGTTTCCGTTTTTAGGGTAAATCACGGCAAGGTGGTTTCGGCTTTGATCTCGTTTCAGATTAGTCAATTGCTGAGGTTGGAGATAATCGTCTTTCCAGTGCCAAATGTCGACCTGCGCATGTTCAAAATCAACCAAAGTTGTGTCCTTAACTTTTGGAATAGGCGCCAATCCGAAAAATAACTTTTGTCCGTCGGCACTGAAGTTTAGCCGTCCTTCGCCACTGACATACCAATTTTGAGGAATGCCGGTTGTATGCTGGGACGCAATAATATAGGCGGAATCGAGTGTTGGTGTATAATAGTACAATTTAAAGTCTTTCAATAACGATTTTTCGGGTGATTTATCTGCTAAAAAAGAAAATTGCACACCTTGATCGTCAAACGTCAGTTCTTTGTAAGTTCCTTTTCCATTGCTTATCTTTTTGAGCTTTTGCCCGTCAAGATCATAGATGTAGAGTCCCGCATCGCTTGAGAGCGAATCCTTGTCTTCCAGCTTCTTCGTGAACACTAAAGAATTTTCGTTGGGACTCCAGGCATATTGATCAGCTTTGGGGAAAGCCAAGGTGTCGCCCGTTGCTAGATTTTGGAGAATCAATACCGTCGTTTTTTTCGCTTTGGTATTCTTTGTAGAATCAGTGCCAAGGGAGGATTCCATTTTTTGTTCAGCCAAAAAAGCGACATATTCATTCTTGTAAGGCGCTAGTTTGAAGGATTTCACTTCGGAGATTTTTTGCGCTGACTTTGTTTGGATATCCAAGATAATGAGCGAATCTTTAGGCATGTCGTCTGCCTTTTTCTTTTTGATCTTTGCTTGCCGTGTTTCTTCAAATGTTGGTTTAAGGGTAGCGACCAAGAACTTTTCATCCTTGGTAAGTGTGGGATCTATAGCCCGGGGGATGGAGAATAAGATGTCGTTGTCGATCGTCTTTAATTGAAGTAGTCCATCGCCTTCCTGAGGAGTGATTTGATAGTGAATGTATTGTCCGCTTTTACTCACTTCTATACGGTTGAGGCTTTTCCAGCTATCATATACGGAATGGTCAAGAGGATTTTTCTGTCCATAGACAATAACAGCAAAAAAAGTCGACAAGCCTAAAACGGTTGCTTTTATGTACATAGATAAATATTTTTAGTTTTGTTGATTAATGTACTGATTTTTGCGTACATTCATGTAATATTTGCTAGAATGTTACGTTTTTTATCTTAATTTATACGCTATGAAAACGAACAATATTGTAATTGCGGTAATAGGAGGGATTTCCCTCATTGTTTTTGCTTTGATCTTGGGTAATGCTTACAAGTACAAATATCGGGTAAACAATACGATTAATGTGACGGGAAATGCAAAGAAGGATTTTGAATCAGATATCGTAAAATGGTCTGCGTATTACAGCCGGAAATCGATGGACTTAAGTGTGGCTTCGGAGCAATTAAAGAAAGACCGTGAGCTGGTTCGGCAGTTTTTGGAACAACAGGGGATCAATCCAAAGGAAATCCTTTTCAATGCGGTAAACATCAATAGGGAATTTTCATACCATTCCGATGGACAAGGGAATAGTTATAATACGTTTACAGGATATAGCTTGTCCCAAAATGTGAGTATTGAATCAAAAGATCTGGACAAAGTGGACAACGCTTCCAGGGAAATTTCTACGTTGATTTCCCAGGGGTTAGAATTGAGTTCCAATTCACCGAGTTATTATTATTCAAAATTGGAAGATCTTAAATTGGAGCTGATTTCCCAGGCTTCTGAAAATGCAAAACAAAGGGCATCCAATATTGCTAAAGAAGCAGGATCTTCTTTAGGCAATCTAATAAAGGCTGATTTGGGTATCTTTCAAATTACAGGACAGAACGACAATGAAGAGTATTCTTACGGCGGGGTGTTTAATACAACTTCCCGGCACAAGACTGCAAATATTACAGTGCGGGCCAGCTATTCAGCAGATTAGAAAACCTTACTAAACTTTTTCAAATTGAAGTCGTCTAAAAGCCCAATATCATCGTCATGCTCTCAATGATACATTTTTTAGAGTTTCAAGTACTTTTTGACAATCTCGTTGTAAAAAGATATAACACGATCTTAGATTTCCATAGGAGAAGCTAAAGGCTTTCTTTGTCATTTGGCAACAGCGTAGTTCCATTTGTTTTTCTATAGTATACTTTTTACCTTTATGTAATGAGACGCCCATTACTAACCTTTTTATCCCTGTTTATGGCTATGACAGCAACAGTGGCACAGAACGATCCATTTCTTGTAGAATTGTTGTCCAAGAATCAGGATGCCTCGTTCCGACAGGTGGTAGATCATCCCGAAAAGTACCGTTTGCAGATACTTTACACCCGTATTGATCGAGATGCGAACAATATCCCCCATTTTACACACCATACTTTCCATGTGGATGCTAACGGCTATTATAACCCAGCATCGACCGTCAAATTGCCGACCGCCATACTTGCATTAGAAAAACTCCACGATCTTCCTGCGGAAATTACCAAAGATACCTGGTTGCAGATCGATAGTGCTTATAGGGGGCAACGTCCGTTGACGGAAGAACCTACTGCTCCGCAAGGTAAGCCGACCATTGCCCACTTTATCAAGAGAGCCATGCTGGTTAGTGAAAACGATCCATATAATCGTCTTTATCAATTTGTTGGTCAGGAATATTTAAATAAAAGGTTGTGGCAATTGGGACATGGGCAAGTGCGCCTCACGCGTCGTTTTGAAGCGAACGACGAGCAGCAAAATCGACATTCGAATCCTTTTCGTTTCTTGAGGCAAGATGGCCTCCTGTTATATGAGCAACCTCTTGGAGTAAGCACAGTTACGTTTGATTTTCCACAATTACCATTGATTGGTCATGCACATTATAGCGGCGGGCAGTTGGTTGAGCGGGGGATGGACTTCAGTACGGCAAATAACATACCGCTTTACGATTTGCAACAGATGTTGCAACGATTGATGTTTCCTATGTCTTTTCCATCCGAGCAACAGTATCGTTTGGATGAAGAAGATTATCGTTTTCTTTATCAATACCTATCTCAATCACCCGGAGAAACCAACTATCCAAAATATGACGACCAGGATTTTTATCCATCATATGCCAAGTTCTTCTTTCGTGATCGCAACATATCACAACAACCGAAGGGACTGCGCATTTTTAATAAAGTGGGATGGGCCTATGGATTTCTAACCGATGCTTCATATGTGGCAGACTTTGAAAATCAGGTGGAATTTATGCTGGTGGCAACGGTTTATGTCAATGAAGACGGAGTGTTGAACGATGGCAAATACGACTATGATGAATTAGGTTACCCGTTCCTTTATCAGCTCGGACAAACCATCTATCGTTATGAACGATCAAGGGAAAGGATGTATAAGCCGGATCTTAGTCGATTTAAAGTGAATTATGAGCAGAGAGTGGCTGACGATAGGCAGTCTTTGAGAGAATCGGAGGTAGATAACTGATCATCCAATGGAGAAATGGCGGGCGCATAGAAGATGATAGGCGGTTATGGCCTGCCGGAATAATAAAAGTGTAGAAGGGATTGCTGGAAAGCGATTGGCAATTTGTTAATCTTCTTTTTCCACATATTCGATAATATCGCCCGGTTGGCAATTTAATGCTTTGCATAGCGCGTCTAAAGTACTTAGCCTGATGGCCTTTGACTTCTGGTTTTTAATAATGGAAAGGTTGGAAAGAGTAATGCCAACTTTTTGGCTCAGCTCATTTAAAGAGATCTTTTTCCGGGACATTATGTCATCTAAGCGAATTCGTATAGGCATAGTTTTCAATTTTTAAATGTTCAATATCTGAGATGTGTAACAATTATGACACCAATTTGTTTTGTGTGATGACATAATGTTTACATAAATTTTACGAGAAAGCGGTAATCTCCCTCTGATTGTAAAAATGAAGACAGGAAAAGCATGCTATCGCAAAAAGTTTGGCAACCGAAGGCGAATTGGAACAGTTTTTGCTATGGAAAAGTACAGGTTATATTTTCTTAACTGCCTAAAAATGAGTAATTAATTTACAATTACGTGAAGGTATTTTGGCAAAGAATTACTAACTTTGCAAACATTTCAAAGAGAAAGGGTATTTATACATTAAATGAGACAGCTCAAAATTACACAATCCATCACCAATCGTGAGTCGCAGTCGTTAGACAAGTACTTGCATGAGATTGGTAAAGTAGACTTGATTACGGCGGAAGAGGAAGTTATCTTGGCGCAACGCATCCGCGAAGGCGACCAGGTGGCTTTAGAGAAATTGACCAAAACCAACTTACGTTTCGTGGTTTCTGTTGCTAAGCAATATCAGAATCAAGGTCTTACCTTAGGTGACTTGATTAATGAAGGAAATTTAGGCCTAATTAAAGCGGCAAAACGTTTCGACGAAACGAAAGGGTTCAAGTTTATTTCTTATGCTGTATGGTGGATTCGTCAGTCCATTTTGCAGGCTATTGCTGAACAATCGCGTATCGTGCGCTTACCATTGAACCAGGTTGGTTCATTAAGCAAAATCAGCAAAGCTTTCTCAAAATTGGAACAGGAATATGAGCGCGAGCCTTCTCCTGAAGAACTGGCAGACATTCTGGAAACGACAGTAGATAAGGTTTCGGATACGCTAAGCAATTCAGGAAGACATGTGTCGATGGACGCTCCTTTTGTTCAGGGAGAGGAAAACACCTTGTTGGACGTATTGGAGAACAGTGATCCCGATACGGACAGCATCTTGATAGATGAATCCCTGTCGGAGGAAATCAAACGTTCGTTGGCCACATTGACCGAAAGGGAGCGTGAAATCATCGTCTTGTTCTTCGGATTGGGATCAAACCACCAATTGTCTTTGGAAGAGATTGGCGAAAAATTTCAATTGACGAGAGAGCGTGTGCGTCAGATCAAGGATAAGGCCTTGCAACGGCTACGCCATACGTCTCGCAGTAAAATCCTAAAGTCGTATTTAGGTTAGATTTTTAGCGA
>JBEBRE010000156.1:0-5800 GCA_040394995.1 Sphingobacterium wenxiniae | reverse complement strand
AACGACTGACCATCCGAATACGAAAGATTCAAGCGATAACCACTCGTTACATTAGATGCTTTTTCACCGGAATAGATCTTCTTAAACTGAAATTGCGGATACAATCCTTCTTTAGTACCATCGTATACAGACCAAACAATAGTCCTTACTGCACCATCGGCACATAAACTTCCAGACGCATTAAAGGAAATAGTGCCTCTGTAGTTACCCCCCGGCAACGTCCAAACACTGCCTAAAAAACAATCCACAGGCGCTTCATCAAAAATATTCTTAATAGTGTAGGCCTGCGGGATATCCTCCCTTTCCACAGCGTTCAACACCCATTTTCCTTTTAGCCCACTACGCCATTGCGATGCTGAAGGTCCATCATTCACAGCCGTGCCTCCCGAACTGGAAGAAACTGAACCTGAAGAAGTTTTCTTTTGCGCGCCGCAAGAAGTCAACAATAGTACGAGTGTAAACAAGGTAACTACTGAAAAAATATGTCTATGCATAATGTAAAAATTAGTTTTGTAATTTGAGTATATTCGCAAATATATAACTTTGCATTGATGACTGTATCCAAAAATCATACCACAAGCAACATATCTTCATTCTTTTTTATGCTCGACACTTCTCCATATTTTGTCTTACCTATCCTTTCTAAATCCGAACGCCACTCAAATGAAGAAAAATAAATATTGGAATATTAGCCAAACCTTGATGAAGGTTGTTATCACGGTTGGGGCTCTGTATTGGGTATCAAGCAAGATTTCCTTCAGTGACCTCAAAGACCCCTTAGAAAACTGCAATCCACTTTATTTGATCCTTGCTTTAATGTGCTACGCCTTTTCACAAGTAGTCGCTTCTTCACGGTTGAACAGCTTTCTCAAAGTCATCGGATTAAATGTCAGCGAACGGTACAACCTCAGACTTTACCAAGTTGGCTTACTCTACAATTTCTTTCTTCCCGGAGGCATCGGTGGCGATGGCTATAAAATCTATTTCCTGAAAAAAAACCACGCGGTAAAGGGGCGAAAGATATTGAGCGCAGTGTTTTTTGATCGGTTAAGCGGTTTGTGGGCATTGTCGGTCATTACCTGTTGCTTAGTCATCTTTATGCCACGGCTAGCCATACCTAATGTCATCACGATCAGCGCCTTACTCATCGGAACAGCTACCTATTTGTATTTCTTGCGTTTGTTTTTTCGGGACTTTTTCTCAAAATTTATCATCACCCATGCGAAAGCTTTGTTGGTGCAGAGCCTACAGACTCTTAGCGCCATCACTATCTTATATGCATTGAATTATGATGGCAAGTTTTCACCCTATTTATTGATTTTTCTTTTGTCTCAGCTGGTAGCAATTGTTCCGTCGATTTTGGGTGGTGTCGGCTTGCGGGAATCGGCGATGAGTTTTGGGGCGACCTATTTTCAGCTAGATCCTCATTTAGGTGTTTTATTGAGTCTTATTTTTTATCTCATATCTTTGTTGGTCGCATCATCTGGAATATATTACATCCTTCGGCCACAACGACTTGGAGCAGATCGGTTGCCGTCGACAACAGAGGTGGAACAAGAACTTGAAGAAGAATAAACTATGGCAAACATCATCATTACAGGAGCAAGTAGTGGCATTGGCTTTGAAGCGGTGCTCGACCTTACGGCAAAAAAGGAAAACAATGTGATTGCTTTAGCGCGATCGGCTGATAAGTTGCGAAAACTCCATGAAATATCCAGTTCGTTAAACCCGGACGGTGGCAAACTGTATCCGGCACAGTTTGACATCGTATACGATAATTACCCCGATGCACTTCTTCCCTTTGTTCGGTCCAAATTCGAGTCAGTCGATATTCTCGTCAACAATGCGGGAATCTTGGTGAACAAACCGTTTTTGGAAACTTCTTTAGAAGAATTTGCCCAAGTGTTTCAAACCAATCTTTTGGGACACGTCAGCATGATTCGACATATTGCCCCTTTAATGTCCAACGGTGGGCATATCGTCAATATCGGGAGCATGGGTGGCTTTCAGGGTTCTTCCAAATTTCCCGGGCTATCGGCCTACTCTTCCAGTAAAGGTGCTCTGGCTACCCTTACCGAGTGTTTGGCTGAGGAATTTAAACCGCTTAACATCAAAGTAAACTGCTTGGCACTGGGTTCTTCTCAAACTGAAATGTTCGAAACAGCCTTCCCCGGAATAGAGGCGGGGACATTAGCCTTTGAAATGGGTCGATATGTGGCAGATTTTGCCCAAAATGGCCATAAATATTACAACGGGAAGGTACTGCCTGTTGCCAATACAACACCGTAGCCGTCCGTAGTAGAGACAGGGCATGCCTTGTCCCTACGGCAATCCATTGATCCATTTCGACAAATCTTTCAGCACGTCCTCATTAAAGGTTTCTTCATTTTCGATGTATTCGGAAATAGCACCTGTTTTTGCCTTTTGAAAAAGATGGTTCAACCCTTCATATACCTTAAGAAAGTTCCTGTTATCCAGAGGGAGATTATGCCTAAGACTTTCCATATTGGGTGCTGGGGGAACTTGGATATCCTTTGATCCAAACGCTGCAAAGACCGGAATCCTGATTTGTTTCACAAACGGCACAGGATCTATACGCATAAAATAACGATAGGCAGGCCTCACAATCATTTGCACTTCACTCTTTTGTGCCTCTGTCATGTTGGGCATCAAGGTCGATGTATTTTCCAATATCTGCAGATAGGCATGCTCGGCAGATAGGTCACTTTTTACGATAGCATAGTTTTTCCGATTGACTACACGAGCCTTTTCCAAATGTGCTTCGCTCATTCCTGCTGATTTTCCTACCTCATAAGCCTGCAATACCATTAAGGAATCTATGGAAATTGCCGGACCAGCCAACACACCGATAAAATCAACATCTGCCGATTGCTGTCCTGCAAGCAACAAGGCGATTAATCCACCCTCGCTATGGCCAATGATGCCAACCTTATGCTTATTTACCTTATCCTGTGTTTTTAGAAAATCCACTGCGCTGATTGCGTCTTTACTAAATTCATTGATGGTACTGGTGGTATAATTTCCTTTTGATGCACCTACACCGCGTTCATCATAACGCAATACCACAATATTATTTTTGGTGAGATAATCGGCCACCACTTTAAAAACCTGATGTTCAAAGACCTCCGAATTTCTATTCTGTGGACCACTGCCGGTCACCAATACCACTGCCGGAAATTTCCCTTTTCCTTTTGGAATGGTCAACGTTCCAGCCAACTCTTCGGCGTCAAACTTATTCTTGAAATGAACGTCCAAGGTGTCATAGGGATAAGGAGGGTTCGGTGTTTGCGGACGAAGCCGTTTCTTGGCCAGATAGGGAGACTTCGACAAAAGCATTGGAAATTTCATGCCGTTTTGCATGACCGTCCCTTCAAGTTTGCCCTCTTCGTTCATTTTCCCTTCGTACCTTAAGCGTATCGCAGCAACCTCAATGAAAATGGAGTCCTCATCTACCCGAATGGAGCTCATGGGAATTTTTGCAGTTCCTTGCGCCGGACTTTCCATCATCCCGCTCCATTGCGTTTGATTTTCCAAATGAAACACCAATGGCAATGCAACGCCCTGCACATTCAATTCACCGCTCCAAGTTCCTTCAAATTTTTGGCTGTATCCCCAACAGGTTTGCAACAGCACGATGACCAATACTATATAATTTTTCATATAAAAAAACCTCTATACACAAATAAGGCAATGCCATCTAAAATAAACACGACAATAACCACTAAAAAACCATGTCCTACTTTTTTACTGTTAACGGAATGCCTAAATCCCACCACCAACAAATAGAAAAAATAGACCATAAAGAACAATAAAAAGACCGAAAGAACGGCAATCCATATCATGTCCGTTGGACCGAGGGAATTCGCAAAATCAACACCTTCCTCAGCCAATCTATGCAAAGGCACAAGCGTAGACATCAGCATTACCAGCAAACCGGAAATCAGCAAGGGTATCCGGGCGATCAACACATTGTTCAGCACATCGATGAACCGCACTTTCCTATATATAATTTTTGCCACGACAAACAATCCAGCCGTAAGGATAACCAGATTCGAGAGATTGCCGAAGATGATTTTTGACAGGCTGGTTGCTCCCATATGTATCTGAATAACGCCATCATACAATACTTTTCCCCAATAAGACACCATAATGCTTATTATAAAATTACCGGTTCCGACAACAAGCAACGGGATTTCCTGACAATCTTCAAAAGGATTGATGAGCAACCTTGTCAATTTATGTTTCATACCTCTTGCCCCCTTGTATTATAGTGTTCCAATATTTCACGGACCTCTTCCGGCTTTTGTGTGCCGAGCAAAATCCGTGCGCCATTTCTTTTCAGGACAATCTGAATACCGTAACGGCCTTTTGTAGTATAGGCAATCCCCGGTCCTCCAATTCTGTAGCCCCAACCGCCATATTCCCAGGGCGAATATTTCTTGACGTACACCTCTGCAATGTCGTCCCAACGCCAGGTTTTTTCCTTCCATACCAATGGAAAAAAACGTATATGTATACCATCGCCATCTATCCGACTGCGCAATCGCAAGAGAAAGATAAATAAACCGACCAATACGCCAATGACCATTCCGGTGTAAAACTCGGAAATGTTACTTCCTTCTGCATTTGTCCATCGCATGTAAATACCCCCACCGACCAGTACAATAAATAACACACATATCCACCACGTGACAAAGCGTTGGTTTTCATTATAGACACGACTATTCCTCATTTTGCAATACTTTAATTTTCGCTATCAAATCATCCAGTTTATTGCGCACCGTCGGATAGCTTTTCCCCATTTGGCTAGCCATTTCCTTCAAGCTACCGGAATTGCTCAAAAACTGCAATACAAACTCCTGTTCTTCTACGTCCAACTGCATCAATAAGGGCAAATGATACTTGCCGGAGACTTCCGTTTCGCAATGCGCGCACACCAGCTTGGCAACCATCAACCGTTGTTCGCAACTTGGACATTTAATAGGCAACTTCACCATATTTTCTACATATTATTCATTTTGTTAAAAATAATATTAATTTTATTAAAACAACAATAAATAATGTTAAAAAATACAAGTATTAAGACATTTATTACAAATTATCTTCGAAGAACTCTCCGGGGTTCTCCCTGCGGTCGAAATGACGATAAACTCACTAACCTGATGCCAATACGATAAATCGGGACAGGCGCTATCAAAAGCAACATACTATGCATAGAAATATCTTGATGAGGAGATGGATATATAAATCCAGAATATGAATATATATCCCTTTAGAACGCTGGTTTAGGCGATTTTCGGGATTCAGATATTTTGGGCTTTTAAAACAGGCGTTTTAACCCAAACAGCTTAGGCGATTTCGAGCAAGAAATACATCTTAGATATTCCATTTCAAATCAATGGAAAACGCTGTCGAGTCCTTCTGTGCGTATTGAATAGAGGCTTTAAAGCTCCAAGCATCCACGCTGTCCTTATCAACAAAAACCATCGCACCAATATTTTCCACCAAACGATCTATCTTGTTGCCAAGAGGAGAAATTTCAGGAAGAAAAACCGTAAGCAATAACAGCAATAAGGCCACTCGCCCCACTCCTTTTATAAAAACACGCAATAAGCTCATAACAAAACAATTTCAGGTTTAACCTTTTTTCTTACTTAATTACATCAAAGTTACTATATGTTTTGCTTATTATTTCTTAAAATGATTGTTACAAATACACTGTTCCTCCAAACGGATTTCACTTTGCAACATCTTAATCCCCCTCTTCAAGCTCGAAGAG
>JBEBRE010000155.1:0-5920 GCA_040394995.1 Sphingobacterium wenxiniae | reverse complement strand
TTAAACTTTAAACATCCAACCTTCCTCATCGAAAAGCTTATCTTTACAAAATTGCTTTTAAAGAGAGCAACAAATATGATATTGCGTAAACATTTTTGCTTTTTTTACGTTTAGAAAGTATAATTTTATATATTAAAAATAACCCGTTGTACATTATGTACGTTTCTTTGTCATCCCCGAATACCTTCGGGGCAGGCGCTGACGAAGGAAGCTTGCCCGCCGATAGGCAGGGATCTATAAACGATATAGTGAATAGATGCTTCGGTGCCCTCAGCATGACAATAGAGCGGTTTTTATTCGATAATGCACAATGGGTATTAAAATACACATAGCATAGACTGGTTTGAATAGATTTGGACGAATAGCTTTAAAAACGATATTATGGATTATAGCCACTATAATCGCACTTTTATTACTCATCATCATTCTTATTCGCATACCTGCCGTCCAAAACTATGTTGTTGGCAAGGTAACTCACTATCTTGAAAACAAGATTGGTACCCCAGTTAAGATTGGTTATGTCAACATTACCTTTCCTAAGAAACTGGTGCTGGAGAATGTCTATTTTGAGGATCAATCCAAAGATACATTACTAGCTGGAGAGAAACTATTGGTGGATATCAATATGTTCAAACTATTGAAGAACACCGTGGAAATAGAAGAGTTCGAGCTAGAAGGAATCACCGCTAAAATCAACCGCACACTTCCCGACAGCAGTTTTAATTTCGATTACATCATCCAAGCCTTTTCCTCGGAAAAAGAAAGTGAACCCACATCCGATACAACCTCGGCTCTCATCTTTGATATCGAAGATGTTTTGTTCAAACGCATCCATTTCGTGTATAACGATGAGGTGATTGGGACAAGTGCCGACATCCGATTGCAACATTTCGACACGAAAGTCAAAAAGTTTGATCTGACCAATAATATGGCCTTTGCCTTGCCCGACGTCAAAATCGACGGGCTAACAGCCGTCATCAAACAATGGCAACCCGTCTCAGACAACGAAATCCCAGATGCAGACGACTTTGGTATCAGCACTACGCCTACCGATGCTCAAAGCGCCTCCCTGTTGCCCGACATCGAGATCCGGAACATCGATTTATCCAATATCTTCGTGCAATATCAAGATGCTTCGTCAGCAATGGACACGAAATTTGATATCAAAAAACTGACGGCCAACATCAACGAGCTCGATCTTAACAAAGAAATTGTACACTTAAAAGAAATTGCCCTTGACGAATCCGATTCCTATGTCATTTTGGGAAAAACAACTCCGAAAAAGGAAAGCAATGCGCCAGATACCTCAAGTGTGAATTGGATTGTCTCCGCGGACAGACTACTCATCAACAAAACCAACTTTTGGTTCAAAGACGACAATCAACCCCGCATGAAGGGTTTTGATTATTTCAACATTAAAATCACCGATTTATTAGGAGATATAGAGGCCCTATATTATTCAAGCGATTCCATATCTGGCTCACTGAAGTCCCTTGTCGCCAAGGATCATTCCGGTTTTGAACTCAAGAACCTACAAGCCGATTTTGTGTACACATCCACTGGAGCAGAAATTAAAAATTTGCTGGCCCAGACCAAAAACACCACCATCCGGGACTATATCAAGGTCTCCTATCCATCGTTGGATGCGTTGTCAACACATCCCGAAAGCATGTTAATTGATGCCAACATTCGTCAGTCTACTATCGATATGCGCGATATTCGCTATTTCGTGCCTGATTTAGATACCATGGAAGTCATGAAACCGCTGCTGACCCAATCCTTCTTTATCGACGGAAAAGTGAAAGGCCGGATGGATGACCTTGAAATCCCACATTTGGAGTTTAAGACCTTGGATAAAACCCATATCATCGCCAGTGCGTCTATCACCGGGTTGCCAGATGCCGATAAGATGGACATCGACTTAACCCTGAAAAAATTGACTACCGGACGGAAGGATATCGAACGCCTTGTTGCCAAATCGATGCTTCCCGACAGTATACAGCTTCCCAATGCCATTAGCCTTTCGGGCACCTTCAACGGTGGCATGTCAGGCTTTGGTGCCGATCTCAGCCTCATCACCGACAAGGGTAATGCCACTGTCAACGGAAAAATACGATTTGCACAGGATACAACATACGATGCTCATATATCCATTGATCATTTCGACATTGGCAATTTGTTGAATCAAGATTCGGTGCTGGGTATGTTCGCGGCAGAAGCCAAAGTGAATGGCGTAGGATTAAATCCCAAGACAATGCAGGCCGACATCCAGGCCACGATTAACCGATTGGATGCTATGGGTTATCAATACCACGACATTCGCTTGGATGCGCAGGCACAACAAGGCGATATAGCTGGAAAGCTGACAAGTCCCGATCCAAATATACAGTTGAACATGGATTTTTCCGCAGACATGCGTGGCCAATATCCAAAGGTGCACGCCGAAATGATGATAGACAGCATCAATCTGCAGAACCTAAAATTGATAAAAGACAACTTCAGGTATCACGGAAAGATCCATGCAGATTTTGAAACGGCCGACATCGATTTCCTTAACGGTTCACTGGTGATATCCAACTCGTCTATCGCCTACAACGACGATCGTTTTACCTTGGATAGCGTTTCGCTAATGGCTGTAGCAGACACTTCCCGCAATATGTTGCTCCTCAAGTCCGAGTTTCTGAACGCCCATCTAGTGGGTAAATATAAATTATCCGAGTTAAGCGTCTCCATGCAAGACATTGTACGCATGTACTACAATCCCGACAATACCGCGCCAGCTACGTTGCAATATTCACCGCAAAATTTCGAATTCAGCGCGACGTTGAACAACTCTCGCTTTATCCGTGATTTCTTCCCTAAGCTGGAGCAGATGCAGGATATCACCCTCGATGGTGTCTTCGACAGTGAAGACAAAAGCATTGTGGCTAAACTGTTAGCACCCAAATTATTATACGATGGCACATTGGTACAGGACGTGGGGGTTGATATTACCACGGCAGACAGCACCCTCTACTATTCGGCATTAATCAGTAGAATCAAAGTGAACAACATCGAGCTGATCAACACCGTACTAAGCGGAAGCGTTATTGAAAACAATTTGGATTTCGGTCTCTGGATTAAAGACGACAAAGATAAAGAGCGTTATCATTTAGGAGCCAAAATGGGTGTGCAGGACAACAACTACGTCTTGAGCCTCCACGAAGACGGCTTGATGCTAAATTATGAAAACTGGAGCATCGACCCTAACAACAAATTGAGTTTCGGAACAAATGGCATACGGGCCAACAGCTTCCGTTTGAGCAACAACGGGCAGGAACTGTTGGCACAATCGCAGGACTCCACTTTAAATGCTCCGCTGGATCTGACCTTCCAGAATTTCAGAATCGAGACCTTTACCAAGATGCTGGCCTCCGAAACACTGAATTTAGGAGGTGGCATAGACGGAAGTGCAACGATATCCCGATTAGAGACCGACCCTGTGTTTGTATCTGATCTGGCCATAAACAAGTTTTACTTTGGCAAAGATACTATCGGAAATGTTCTTATTAAGGTAAATAACGTTCAGGAAAACACCTTTTCGGCAGACGTACGTATTACTGAAAATGGCAACGATGTGCGTTTGATCGGCGATTTTATCAGTCCACCACAGGGCAAATCCACCATTGATGCCACCCTGTCGTTGCAACCTATGAAACTGACAACCGTACAGGCATTCAGCATGGGTTATTTGGAGGATTGCGTGGGAGATTTGGCCGGCGATCTCAAGATAACAGGCACCACAGACGCCCCGAGAATCAATGGAAACCTCACCTTCAACAAGGCTAAAATCAACATCGCTATGTTGAACGCAGATCTTGCCATGGATAATCAATCCATACAATTTAACAATCAGGGCATCCAATTCCGCCAGTTTGAGATCAAGGATGTTCGAGGAAATGTAGCCCGCCTAAACGGTTCTATTCGCACAACCACCTATACCGATTTTGTGTTCAATCTGAACCTGACCACCAACGATTTTGCAGCGGTCAATTCAACACGTGAAGACAACGATCTTTTTTTCGGAAAGTTATACGTTACTTCCAACTTGCGCATCACGGGCAATCTTGACAACCCACGTATTGATGGCAATGTCAGGGCCAACGACAAAACAGATTTCGTATTTATTGTACCCAATGAAAACCCGGGCATAGCTGAACGAGATGGCGTTGTAAAGTTCGTCGACCGAAGTGATACCGCCCGGGCCAATGTCTTTGCAAAATTAGACTCCATGACAACAGTCAGCGGACTTTCCGGATTCAATTTGGCGTTGAATCTGTCAACCGATCGCGATGCCAAATTCAAAGTCATTCTGGATGAGGGAACAAAAGATGCCCTAAACATACAAGGAGTCGCCGAATTGAACACCAGCATTGATGCCAGTGACAAGATTACCATGTCTGGCACATTTACCGTCGAAAAAGGAGATTATACCTTTTCGTTAGGCCCTATATCTAAGCCTTTTACATTCCAAAAAGGCAGTACGATCACCTGGAATGGCGATCCCTTAGATGCTCGGTTAGACATCACGGCGCTCTACTCGGACCGTTTCCCCTCGCTGGAACTCGTTCAGGCACAAATTGGCTCGGAAAGCCAGAATCTCTATAAACAACGTATTCCTTTTGATGTCAAATTGATGTTGAGTGGCGAGCTTTTTAAGCCCACGCTTAATTTTGACATCGACCTCAACGAACGAAATGCCATCGCTTCGCAAGACGTCATCAGCAAAGTCAATATTGCTTTAGCCAATCTACGGGGCGATCCCGCAGAAATGAACAAACAGGTCTTTTCGCTGATCGTGCTGGGGCGCTTTATGTCGTCTAATCCTTTTGAGAGTCTATCCGGCGGAGGTGCGGAATCCACCATACGCAACACGCTAAGTGGCATGCTTAGCAATGAACTCAATAAGTTGGCGTCCAATCTGGTCAAAGGGGTAGAACTCGATTTTAATCTACAGTCTGAAAACGATTACCTTACCGGACAAGCAGAAACCCGCACAGACCTGAATATCGGTATTTCCAAGATGCTGTTTGACGACCGTCTGAAAATTACCATCGGGTCAAACTTTGAAGTAGAGGGTAACACACGTCCGGGAGAAAAAGCTTCCAATATCGCCGGCGATATCTCACTGGATTACCAACTATCCAAGGACGGTCGCTATTTCGCCCGTGTGTATCGCAAAAACCAGTATCAAGCCACCTTGCAAGGACAGTTCGTGGAGACAGGCATCGGTTTTATCATCAATATGAGCTACGATAAATTTAAAGAGCTCTTTATGAGTTCCAAAGCACTTGAACAGTACTATAATACCGATAGCCGGAGCTTCCGCAGGCGCTTTGATATAGAACGCATGGATACGGATTCGGTATACCGGGACAGCGTACGCCTGGTCATCCGCGACAGTCTTATGAAACACAATCCCGAATTCAGAAAACGTTGGGAAGAAAGGCAACAGGAAGAATTGAAAAAACAAGAGGAAAATAAAGAGCATAACAACGATTCAACAACGACCACCAGAGATACGGCACGTCAAGCCATCCGAAACGAAGAAGAAGAAAGGAGATCGAATGAAAACTAACACATTGATCATGATAACGGTCGGGATGGCCCTTGCCTCAAGCTGTAGCTCCACCAAATATTTGGGCGAAGACGAGAAGCTCTACAACAAAGGCCATGTGGTGATCCAGCGGGATAGTATAGATGTCAAACGAAAGGAGGCTTTTGAAGAACATTTGGAAAGCTTGCTACGACCAACCCCCAACAAGAAATTTTTGGGCATGCGCATCAAACTAGGGCTGTATAACATGGGGGGCGGACCGGACACCACCAACAGCTGGTTTAAAAATTGGTTAAAAAAGCGCGGCGAAGAACCTGTATTGCT
>JBEBRE010000154.1:0-5953 GCA_040394995.1 Sphingobacterium wenxiniae | reverse complement strand
CTCATTTCCACATTATCTCATTTCCAAATTTCCAAATTATCCTAATCCTGCTACACAAAATACAAATTCTCCTTTAATGGTTTTGTTTTCAAAATGTAATTTTAGTTCACTTAATGTACCGCGCACATTTTCCTCGTATATTTTACTTAATTCCCGTGAAATGGAAGCTTGCCGATCTTCACCGAAGTATTGGATAAGCTCTTCAATGGTTTTGAGAATACGGTGGGGCGATTCATAGAAGATCATGGTACGTGTTTCCGTGGCCAATTGTTTCAGGCGGGTTTGTCTCCCCTTTTTCACGGGTAGAAAGCCCTCAAAACAAAACCTGTCATTGGGTAATCCGGAATTCACCAAGGCCGGCACAAATGCTGTTGCCCCGGGCAGACACTGCACCTCCAAACCTTCCTTTATTGCTTCCCGAACCAACAAAAAACCCGGATCGGAAATGGCTGGTGTGCCCGCATCGGAGATCAGCGCAATGGTCTGCCCTTCTTTCAAGAAACGGATAATTTCAGCGACAGCTTTATGTTCATTGTGCTGATGGTGCGCAAACATTTTCTTCTCAACTCCAAAATGCTTTAATAGCGGGGCACTCGTCCGAGTGTCTTCTGCCAAAATAAGATCGGCTTCCCTCAAAATGCGGACGGCACGATAGGTCATGTCTTCAAGATTACCAATGGGCGTGGGTACTAAATAAAGCATAGCCAAAGGTAAGAAATAGTATTGAGTATAGCGTATTAAGTACGAAGTATCAAGAATTTGGGATTTCTCAAAAGTTTTTTACCCCCTCTTGGGATAAGGGGGAATTAATCTTCCATGCTTACCGCATCATCGCCATCATACGCTAATTCCTGTAGCGCTATGTATGGCTCTAATTCAAATGTTTCCAAATCTTTAATCATATCTTCTTTTTTAACTAAACAAACATACTACTTGTTTATAAACCAACTATTATGAGCGGGTGAAATTAATGTTAATATTTTCAACAGCCGATGCAATGATATACAATATTATTAATAAAATATATAATATATTAAAATAATCATACAATTATTGACTTTTTATTGACAATGTGGCGATATTGGGGTTTGTGGATTACACTTCTTATCTTTGTCTCTTTATTACAAAAAGAAATCGAGATTTATGTTACAGATATCGTATATCCGTGAAAATAGAGATACCGTCATCGAACGGTTGGCAGTAAAGAATTTTAAGGATGTAGCATTGGTGGATGAAGTGATTCAATTGGACGAATCACGCCGCAGGATGCAAAACGAATCAGATGCGATTGCCGCTGAAGCCAATACCGCAGCAAAGCAGATCGGTGATTTGATGCGGCAAGGCAAAAAAGAAGAAGCCGAAGCGGTTAAATCCAAATCTGCAGGGTATAAGGAGCAAGTAAAGCAATTAACCGATAAATTGGCGTTTATTGAACAAGAATTACATGAAAAAATTGTCCAATTCCCCAATTTACCCCATGTATCCGTTCCTGTAGGTATGTCAGCAGAGGATAACGAAGTGGTCTTGCAACAAGGCGAGATTCCTGTTTTGTCGGCAAGCGCTTTACCCCATTGGGAATTATTGACTAAATACGATATCGTTGACTTGGAATTGGGTGTCAAAGTGACAGGAGCTGGCTTTCCGGTGTACAAAGGAAAAGGTGCACGTTTGCAAAGGGCCTTGATTAACTTCTTTTTGGACCAAGCCGGCGAAGCAGGATATAGCGAAGTGCAGGTACCGGTCGTAGTGAACGAAGCATCGGCCTTTGCGACAGGTCAATTGCCCGATAAGGAAGGGCAAATGTACCACGTGACGGAGGATGACTTATACCTCATTCCTACCGCCGAAGTGCCCGTAACCAATCTATACCGAGACGTAATTGTTAAAGAAGAGCAGTTCCCGATCAAACACTGCGCCTACACTCCTTGTTTCCGCCGTGAAGCCGGATCATATGGAGCACATGTACGCGGATTGAACCGTTTGCACCAATTCGACAAGGTAGAAGCCGTTCAAATCGTGCACCCTGAAAAATCCTATGCGGTTTTGGAAGAAATGAGCCAATACATACAAGGATTGTTGCAAAAATTGGAATTGCCCTACCGGGTACTGCGCTTGTGTGGAGGCGATATGAGCTTCACCTCGGCACTCACCTACGACATGGAAGTATTCAGCGCCGCACAGCAACGCTGGTTAGAGGTTTCTTCTGTTTCTAATTTTGAGACGTATCAGTCAAACCGCCTGAAGGTGCGCTTCAAAAATACCGATGGCAAGATGCAACTCGCCCATACCCTAAATGGCTCGGCCTTGGCATTGCCACGTATCGTCGCCTCTATTTTAGAGAACAATCAGACAGAAAAGGGCATACGCATTCCAGCGGCGTTAGTGCCATATACAGGTTTTGAGTGGATTGATTAATCCACTCTCCCCTACAGTATCTTAAGATATTACTATTAAAGCCCATTTAAATAGATCTCCTATGTTTGTCTGCACAAGCATAGGAGACCTTTTCCCAAAGTTCTCTCCTCAATGGACGGGTATCAGCGTATTATCCTCCAACTTGACCTTAACAATCTGAATGATACTAAATCCGTCCTCTTTGGAGATAATCGGCGAAAGATCGATTCCTTTTTTTGACAAGGCCTTCAAAATAGCGTTCCGGAATATAGAACGCGATGCGCCCCATCCTTTGTTTTCCACAATGTCATTGTTGAAAGTGATTAATTCTGAAACAGAATAACGATGAAACTGCTCTAACAGATGCTGCGAAAATTGAATCGGTGTTGACATACAATTTAAAAATTAAAAACGTTTAACCATAAATTGTATCCAGAAATTCAAGGAGTTAAAAACAAGCGTGAAGCACGTTTATTTTGGTATCTCACCCGTATTATTTTACCACCGCGGTGCCTACACTCGGTTGGTATTGCCTACTGCAATTCTGAATACTCTACAAATATAGTAGTCTTTTTTTGAAAAAACAAAAAATATGTGCCTTGGAGACACTGGTCATAGACCAGCGTCAGCGCGTGCACGTGAAAAAACTTAAAACAGCGATGTTTGACCACTATCGTCTAAATTGATGTCGTCCGGATTCGTGATTTCAAAACTGATATCGTTTGCCAAAGACACCGGTGTATCGTCGCTTGGTCTTTTCTCCTCTAGTTGACTTACAACCGTTGCGTTTTCAATATGCTCCTCCGTATGAACAGCAATTGTTTCTGTAACGGTCTCTTCTCCCCTACCTTGCGTTTGCGACAAATCTTTTTCTTCGTTGATCAATGCCATCTTCGCTACTGTATGGAAAGAAAGCCGGTTACCCTGAGCCTTCATCCCCTTCACATCGATGATTTCGTTAAGCGGCTGATCCAACGTCTCAGGCGTTTGGGTCTTCCCTTTTAGAATGTCCAAGCGAACAATCGGCTCGTCAGCATTCGTCAGCAACATCAATTTTGAACCCGGGGTATCGTTGATAAATAAGACTCTTTTTCCGATCGGTTGGTCGTCAAATTTAAATCTTTTCACATAGTATGTGCCGCTTTTTCCATCTTGATGAATCGCTGTATACACTTGTTCGGGCAGGTATTTCTCCATTTTCACAAAATGGCTGTCAAAATGATTGCTCAAGTCAAAGGAAGAAAGTTCATAGCTGCCATCCGGATAAACCAACAAGATCTTGTCGTCTCCGTCAAACTCACCTAAATAACGGCCTCTTTCATCTGCATTGAGCCTCTTCAGGACATCGTCAAACCAAATCTTACGACCAGCCAACGTCGAAACACCGGCACTCTTAAACACAACTTTCTTGATGGGATATTTGGACACAATATTACCTTGCGATCCTCTGCCTTTAATAGCAATATCTGCAAAATCCAAATCAAAATTAAGTTTCCGCAACTTGGAATGTGGTTTTAGTTGCACATTCACTACCTCAGCTTCTCCATTTGGGTTTGCTGTAAAATACAGCACCTTTGACCCCTTGCCTCCTTTGCTGATGTCGTATTCTTTATCGCGCGTAACGCCGGTAACGGCAAAGCGCTTGACATAACTAGTTCCAGTAGGTCCGTCTTTGTAAACAGCGTTGTACACCGTTCTTTCATCACCTTTTTTGAACACCGCTACATGGATAATGTCTTTTCCCACAAACACCTTATCCTGAATTTTCGTGACGACATATTTACCGTCGCCACGGAACACGATAATATCATCAATATCCGAGCACTCGGAAACAAATTCGTCCTTACGCATGGCCGTACCGATAAAGCCTTCTTCACGGTTGACGTACAACTTAGCATTGGCCAACGCTACTTGCGTAGCTTCTACTTTGTCAAATATCCGAATTTCAGTTTTACGCTCACGCCCTTTTGCATACTTGTTGCGCAGATGCTCAAACCAGTCAATGGCGTACTCCGTCAGGTTCCGCAAATGCTTGCGCACACCTTTAATATCTTCTTCCAAGGCCTTCATCTGCTCATCAGCCTTTTTTACGTCAAAGCGCGTGATACTGCTCATCGGTTTGTCGATCAAGCGTTTGTAGTCTTCCGGCGTAATTTCACGGTAAAATTGCGGGAAGAAAGGTTCAAAAAGACGGTTCAGAACTTCAACGACAGTCTCAAAATCACCTGCATTTTCGTAGTCCGGATGTTTGTACATGCCTTCCTGTATGAAAATCTTGAGCAGTGAACTGAAAAAGATTTTTTCTTGCAGTTCATGTAATTTGATTTCAAGCTCCCGTTTCAACAATGCCTTGGTCTGTTTGGTATTTTCGATCAAGACATCGTTCACACTCATAAAGTGCGGCTTGTTATCAATGATGACACAGGTATTCGGCGAAATAGATGTTTCGCAGGCAGTGAATGCATACAAAGCATCAATGGTTACATCCGGAGAGATTCCCGGCGCAAGATGCACGATGACTTCTACATTTTCTGCGGTATTATCTTCGATTTTTTTAATCTTGATCTTACCCTTTTCATTAGCCGCAACAACCGAGTCTATCAAACTACCCGTTGTCGTTCCGAATGGAATTTCCGTTATTGCCAACGTTTTTTTGTCACGTTCTTCAATCTTGGCACGGACACGTACTTTTCCGCCTCTACGTCCTTCATTGTAATTGGTTACGTCGGCCAGACCGCCTGTTGGAAAATCCGGAACAATGTTCGGACGTTCGCCCTTCAGGACTTGTATCGAGCCGTCAATCAATTCTATAAAATTGTGGGGCATAATCTTCGTGGCCAAACCCACCGCAATCCCTTCGGCTCCCTGCGCCAAAAGCAAGGGAAACTTAACGGGCAAGGTGACAGGTTCTTTATTTCGACCATCGTAGCTCAATTGCCACTCTGTCGTATCCGGATTGAAGACTACCTCATTGGCAAATTTGGACAATCGCCCCTCAATATAACGCGGTGCGGCCGCGGAATCGCCCGTAATCGGATCGCCCCAGTTTCCTTGACAGTCAATCAGCAGATCCTTTTGTCCTAACTGCACCATGGCATCACCAATAGATGCATCCCCGTGCGGGTGGTATTTCATGGTATTCCCAATCACATTGGCTGCCTTATTATACCGCCCATCGTCCATTTCTTTCAAGGAATGCAGAATACGGCGTTGCACGGGTTTAAAACCATCGTTAATATGTGGGACGGCACGATCCAATATGACATAAGAAGCATAGTCAAGGAACCAGTTTTCATATAATCCCGACAGCGGAATGGTTGTGCTGCCCGATTCGTGTTCCTGGGGTATCAAATTCTCCTGATTTTCCTCCGAAAAGTTTGTTTCTTCACTCATTTACTAAAAAGATAGCTTGTGCTGTGTTTACGTTCACTTTGTTCTGAAAGTAGGTAAAAATAAGAAAATTCCTTGATTTTTGTACGCTTTAATTCCGCTATGTTCCAAAGCTCCATCATTCGCATTGGCGTCAAATTAACGCTAATTATATAAATAATGTTGCGAA
>JBEBRE010000153.1:0-6086 GCA_040394995.1 Sphingobacterium wenxiniae | reverse complement strand
TCCGTAGCTTCCGTAAGCCTGAGCCTTACAAAGGAAAAGGTATCAAGTTTGAAGGTGAAGTGTTAAGAAGAAAAGCAGGTAAATCAGCTAAAAAATAATAACCATGGCAGGAAAGAAATTATCTCGCAGAGAGCGAATCAAAAAAGGAATAAGAAAAAACCTGACTGGAACAGCTGAGCGTCCACGTTTATCGGTTTTTAGAAGCAACAAAGGTATCTACGCGCAAATCATCGACGATACGACGGGCAAGACATTGGCCGCAGCATCTTCCATCTCTAAAGATTTTGCCGCTACGGGAACCAAAGTAGAACAATCGAAAGCTGTTGGTAAATTGGTAGCCGAAAAAGCTACGGCAGCAGGTGTTAGCAAAGTAGTTTTTGACCGTAATGGGTACTTGTACCATGGCCGTGTGAAATCATTGGCAGAAGGTGCTCGCGAAGGCGGTTTAGACTTTTAATCAATAAGAACATGGCATTAAGCAATATAAAAAGAGTAAAATCAAGCGAAATTGAATTAAAAGATCGCTTAGTAAGCATCCAACGCGTAGCGAAAGTAACCAAAGGTGGTCGTACTTTCAGTTTTTCGGCTATCGTTGTTGTCGGTGACGAAAACGGTATCGTGGGTTACGGTTTGGGAAAAGCCAAAGAGGTGACTGAAGCGATTACCAAAGGTATCGATGATGCCAAGAAAAACCTGATCAAGGTTCCGGTTATCAATGGTACTGTTCCACACGAGCAATATGGTAAATTCTCCGGAGGTCGCGTCTTGGTAAAACCAGCTGTACACGGTACAGGTGTATTGGCAGGTGGCGCAATGCGTGCCGTATTGGAGAGTGCGGGTATTAAAGACGTATTGGCTAAGTCATTGGGTTCATCCAATCCGCACAACGTTGTTAAAGCAACGGTGGATGCCTTGGCTAATCTTCGCGATGCATATACAGTTGCACAAAACCGCGGCGTCGATTTGAATAAAGTATTTAACGGTTAATTATCATGGCAAAAATCAAAATCACCCAGATAAAGAGCGTTATCGACAGAAGCGAGCGCCAAAAGAGAACTATTCAAGCCTTAGGCTTGAAACGTATCAACCACTCAGTGGAGGTTGAGGCTACACCTGCCATCATCGGGATGGTCAGAAAAGTGAACCACTTAGTAGCTATCGAAACTGTTTAAGGAGATGAATGGAAAGGGTCCCCAAAGGTTCTTTCCATTTCCTTATACCAAGAATTAAGTTAATTTATTAATCGTTACGACCTGTTTAGTGAGAGCGAAGGCGTAACACAATCTTAAAAAAAATGAATTTAAGTAATTTAAAACCAGCTAAAGGTTCCATCAAAAGCAGAAAACGTATCGGTAGAGGTCAAGGTTCTGGTCGTGGTGGTACTTCCACTCGTGGACACAAGGGAGCAGGATCGCGTTCTGGCCATTCAACAAAAATCGGTTTTGAAGGTGGACAAATGCCATTGCAACGCCGGGTGCCTAAAGTTGGTTTCAAAAACATCAACCGCGTGGAGTATGTAGGTGTTAACCTAGACGTGCTTCAAGCCTTGGTAGAGAAACACAATTTGACGGCTATCGATTTTGATACGCTGAAAGCACACGGATTGGCTTCCAAGAAAGACTTGGTGAAAATTTTGGGTCGTGGTGAGTTTTCCGCAAAGGTGGAAGTGAAAGCACACGCTTTCTCCGCTTCAGCTCAAAAAGCTATCGAAGCGGCAGGTGGTTCTATCGTAAAACTTTAATATTTCATGAAGAAACTAATCACAACCTTAACCAATATCTGGAAGATTGAGGATCTGCGCAACCGTATCATTACGACGTTGCTGTTGCTCCTCATTTACCGTATCGGGTGTCACGTGGTTTTGCCAGGCGTAGATCCGGATGCATTGGCCTCTAAATCGAATAGCGACAATGGCATATTAGCATTGATCAATATGTTTGCAGGAGGTTCATTTGCCCGTTCGGCTATTTTTGCTTTGGGTGTTATGCCTTATATCTCTGCATCCATTGTTGTCCAACTATTGGGCATAGCGGTCCCTGCTTTTCAGAAGATGCAAAAGGAAGGTGAATCTGGTCGTAAAAAGATGACCCAGATTACCCGTTATCTGACATTGGGTATTACCTTGGTACAAGCAGTAGCCTATGTGAAGACACAGGTTCCGGCCGAGGCAAAAACCATTGGTGAGCCAATGTTCACTGTTCTTGCGGCTATTGTGCTGACAGCGGGCACCTTGTTTGTGATGTGGCTTGGCGAGAAAATTACAGATAAGGGTATTGGCAACGGTATCTCCTTAATCATTATGGTGGGCATCATTGCCCAGTTTCCATCAGGTATAGTGGCCGAATGGGGATCTAAGATGAGTGCAAACGGCGGAGGTCCTATTCCTTTGTTGATCGAATTTGTGGCGCTGTTTTTTGTCGTTATTTTTTCTATTTTGGTGGTACAGGGTATCCGAAAGGTACCTGTGCAGTATGCTAAGAAAATTGTCGGCAACAAGCAAGTGGGTGGCGTACGCCAGTACATTCCTTTGAAAGTGAATGCTGCGGGTGTTATGCCCATCATTTTTGCCCAGGCGATCATGTTCTTGCCCATGGCATTGTCTCAATTTTTCCCTAATGTACAATCGCAGTTTTTAGCTTCCTTGAGTAACTATACTTCCGTAGCGTATAATGTGACATTTGCAATTTTAATCATTGCTTTTACATTCTTTTATACAGCTATCATGGTCAATCCGCAACAAATGTCGGAAGATATGAAGAAAAACGGTGGTTTTATCCCCGGAGTGAAACCCGGTTATGATACCAATTTGTTTATCGACAATGTCATTTCGAGGATTACCTTCCCGGGAGCATTATTCGTAGCCATCATCGCGATATTGCCAGCTATAGCAACGAAGTTAGGGGTGAATGATCAATTTGCACATTTCTATGGCGGTACATCTTTGTTGATCTTGGTAGGTGTGGTTTTGGATACATTGCAACAGATCGAAAGCCATTTGTTAATGCGCCACTATGATGGATTGATGAAGACAGGTAGGGTAAAAGGCCGCTCGGCCGCGGCATCGGTACAAGGCATCGATCAGTCAGCAATTTAATTCATGTCCAAAGTTTATTACAAGACAGAAGAGCAAATCGAGCAAATACGGGAGTCGGCTAACGTACTCTCGTTATTGCTTGGTGAGATTGCAAAGGAAATAAAACCAGGTATCACGACTTTATCCCTCGATAAATTAGCATACGACTTTATTCAAGACCACGGTGGCACACCGGCATTTCTCAACTACCATGGATTCCCATATTCACTTTGTATTTCTGTAAATGATCAAATTGTTCACGGATTTCCAAGCGATTATGTCATCAAGGATGGTGATTTGGTTTCTGTAGATGGCGGCGTTAACTTGAATGGTTTCATTAGTGATTCTGCATATACTTTTGGTGTGGGTGAAATTTCTGACGAGGCGCAACAGCTATTGGACGTAACGGAAGAAGCGTTATACAAAGGTATAGAGCAGGCGGTGGTAGGTAAGCGCGTAGGGGATATTTCGTCTGCGGTTCAAGATCATGTAACACCCTATAATTACGGAATTGTGCGGGAATTGGTTGGACACGGTGTAGGGCTTCACCTGCACGAAAAACCAGAGATTCCCAATTATGGCAAGCGTGGTTCAGGTCCTAAATTGGAATCTGGAATGGTCATCTGCATCGAACCCATGATTAATGCCGGTAAAGGCGGCGTGAAGTTTTGGGATGATGGTTGGACCGTAAGCACGATCGACGGCAAATTGTCCGCTCATTTTGAGCAGATGGTGGCCATTCGAAAGGGCCGTCCGGATGTGCTGTTGACTTTTGAACACGTGGAGAAAGTTTTAGGTAAAAAGTAGTTGGTTTTCAATATTTTTATTTATCTTTGCACTCCTGTTTGTACAGGCTGAAATATAAATTAAGTTAAATATATGGCTAAACAAGCCTCTATAGAACAAGACGGCATTATTAGGGAAGCACTTTCCAACGCTATGTTCAGGGTAGAATTGGAGAATGGGCACGAAATTATCGCCCATATTTCCGGTAAGATGCGTATGCACTACATCAAAATTCTTCCGGGCGACAAGGTGAAATTGGAAATGTCTCCTTATGATTTGACAAAGGGCAGAATTACTTATCGCTATAAGTAAGTTTTTTCCCTTGTTGTAGGTAACAAGCTTTTAAAATATTATTACAATGAAAGTAAGAGCATCAATAAAAAAACGCAGTGCGGATTGTAAGATCATCCGTCGTAAAGGAAAGTTGTTTGTAATTAACAAAAAGAACCCTAAGTTCAAGCAACGTCAAGGGTAGTTTTAACATAATCGCTTAAAGTATTATATGGCAAGGATAGCAGGTATAGATTTACCTAAAAACAAAAGAGGTGTCATTGGCCTTACCTATATTTTTGGTATCGGTCGGTCCACTGCTGCTTATATCTTGGATAAAGCAGGCATCAGTCAAGATGTTAAGGTTTCGGAATGGAACGATGATCAATTGACAGCTATTCGTACCATCATCAACGATGAAATCAAAGTTGAAGGTGCGTTACGTTCAGAAGTTCAGTTGAACATCAAACGTTTAATGGACATCGGTTGCTACCGTGGTCTGCGTCACCGTAAGCATCTGCCTCTTCGTGGTCAACGTACGAAAAACAACTCCCGTACGCGTAAAGGTAAACGTAAAACAGTTGCAAACAAGAAAAAAGCTACTAAATAGTAGTACGATTTGAGATGTGCGATATACGATATGTATATTTTTCTTCTCAAATGATTAAGGATTAAACAAAGAAATTGGGTGTAAAGTAGAGAGTTGTTTTCTCAATACACGATACTCATATCTCAAATCTAAAAATAAAAATGGCTAAAAGTAAAAAGGTTACCAAAAAGCGTCTCGTTGTTATCGAGCCTGTGGGTCAAGCTCATATTAACGCAACCTTTAACAACATCATCGTTACTTTAACGAACAATCAAGGTCAGACTATTTCATGGTCCTCAGCTGGTAAAATGGGTTTCAGAGGTTCTAAAAAGAACACACCCTACGCCGCCTCACAAGCAGCATCAGACTGTGGTAAGGTAGCTTACGACCTAGGTTTGCGTAAAGTAGAGGTGTTTGTAAAAGGACCAGGCGCAGGACGTGAATCTGCAATCCGTACATTACAAACTGTAGGAATCGATGTGACGACCATTAAGGATATCACTCCACTTCCTCACAACGGTTGTCGTCCTCCAAAACGCAGAAGAGTTTAATAGTTTTATTGTTTTAAGATAAGATTCGTCAGCTATAGGCTGATAGATACTTCAAACAGAGAGAAAAAATGGCAAGATATACCGGACCTAAGTCCAAAATCGCACGTAAATTCAGAGAGCCTATCTTCGGCCCTGATAAGGCGTTAGAAAAAAAGAATTATCCTCCAGGACAACACGGTCCGTCAAAAAGAAGAGGTAAACAATCTGAATACGCTATTCAGTTGTTGGAAAAGCAAAAAGCAAAATACACTTATGGTGTTTTAGAGCGCCAATTCCGCACATTGTTCGGAAAAGCGTCTGCTAAGCAGGGTATTACCGGCGAAAACTTCCTGAAGTTATTGGAAGCTCGTTTGGATAACGTTGTTTACCGCTTGGGTATTGCGCCAACACGTTCGGCGGCTCGCCAGTTGGTATCCCATAAACACATTACCGTTAACGGAACTGTCGTTAACATTCCATCATATAGCTTACGTCCGGGCGATGTTATTGCTGTTCGTGAACGTTCTAAGTCCTTGGAAGCTATCACAGCTTCAGTGGCCGGCAGAAAGATCAATAAATTCAGCTGGTTGGAGTGGAACGCTAACGATTTGCAAGGAACTTTCGTTTCTTTCCCGGAAAGAGCAGATATTCCAGAAAACATTAAAGAGAATCTAATCGTAGAGTTATACTCTAAATAATAAAATTTTAGGAGTAAGCGTGGTTTTGATAGCCATGCTTCTTCTATTGTATTTTATGTTTATTCACAAAACTTATAAAAGAAAGTAAATGGCAATTTTAGCATTTCAAAGACCGGATAAAGTTATCATGCAAAAATCGA
>JBEBRE010000152.1:0-6135 GCA_040394995.1 Sphingobacterium wenxiniae | reverse complement strand
AGGGGGGACAGTGGCCTGCAACGGCACTGCTTATGGAAAAATTTTTACAAATATGAAAGGAAATGCAATGGATGCATTTGCATAAAGAACTATAAATGAACAGCATAAAAAAATGTGTACACACGATAGCCCGAAGAATCCGGTCACGCTGTTCTGAGACATTACAAATGAAGGCTTTTTGTTCTTTTTTAACAGAAAGGATTAAAACAGGTTCTTCTTATTCAGTTACCCTGGCCCTTGGCACACAGACCGGAGCGAGTAGAGCACATTTTAACGCCCACAAGAAGGAGACCAGACGTATTATCTTTTTTACAAACAATAGCTTGCTAAAACGATTAACAGAACCTATTTTTAGGAAATATTAATTTATGTTCATGAAAATACATTCTTGCATTGTTTTCGGACTATTGTTCCTTTCTGGTTATGCTTCGGCACAGTCAAAGGCAAATTATCAACGTGCCTCCCAAACGCTAGACTCCATCTATGCTCATTTTGCCGTACCTAACGAACAGCTATTCAGAGAACATTATCCCTATGATAATCAATACAAAGCAGACTATTTAGGCGGTGGCGAAAATGCCAATCGGTCGAACCCTTATTCATATCTATGGCCATTTTCAGGCGTATTATCTGCGCAAGTTGCCCGATATGAGACCAAAAAAGACAAAAAAGTGAAACAGGCTATCAATGAAAAAGTATGGCCGGGATTGGACATGTATTACGACAAGCGTCAACCATATGGTTATGCTTCCTATATCAACACCGCACGTCGCTCTGATCGATTTTATGATGACAATGTGTGGTTAGGTATCGATTTCACGGATTTGTACCTGCTTACCAAAGAACAAAAATACCTGGACAAGGCTAAAGAGATCTGGGCTTTTGTGGCAAGTGGCATGGACGACAAGCTGGGCGGAGGTATTTATTGGTGCGAACAGCGAAAGGAATCCAAAAACACCTGCTCGAATGCTCCGGGGACAGTTTTTCTCTTAAAGCTGTACGAAGCAACAAAGGACAAAGCCTATTTGACACAGGGCATGGCATTATACGATTGGACTAAGAACCATTTACAGGATTCCACAGACTACCTTTACTTCGACAATATCAAGCTCGACGGGCGAGTAGATAAACGCAAATACAGCTATAATTCCGGACAAATGCTACAGGCCGCGACCTTATTGTATAAGGCAACTGGCAATAACCAGTATTTAAAAGATGCACAGAACATCGCTGCTTCTTCCCATGCGTTTTTCTTTGAGAAGGAAAAGAATAGCTTGGGATTCCATCATCTAAAAGATGGCAACCAATGGTTTCTTGCCGTGATGTTGCGTGGATTCGTTGAGCTGTATCACGTGGATAAGAATAAGGCCTACTTGACGGATGTACAACGAAATCTGGATTTCGCATGGAACCACATGCGGGAAGAAAACGGTCTCTTCAACAAAGACTGGAGAGGACAAAACAAGACCAACAGGAAATGGGTATTAGACCAATTTGCCATGGTGGAAATGTATGCCCGAATGGGTAAGGTGCAGATTGATTAACCGGGAGGGAGGGGCCTGCATTGGCCATTTACGGCATGTTCTTTAACATAAACAGCATGTACTATAAACTGTGCAGGGGTCTGTATATCGCATGCAATCCACTGCATGTTTCATACAGACCCCACAATATCGCATACAGACCCTTAAACAACTCGTGCGGCATGCTGCACAAAGCGTGCAGCTCCCTGCATGGCACGTCTAGGAGGTAGCGTGTATTGTACGCACTGCTGTATGCTTTGCGCTGGGGGCACAATGAACTAAACAGCCCTACGCGTATTATGCCACGCCCCTGCAACTTACTATACAGGGGGCGCAATGACTCGAACAGCATGCCGTTTGGCACGTTGTATGTTCCAAATATACATCATCATAACTCCTTAGGCACGCCGATAAGGCCACTATTCTTCCATGGCATGAAAGAGATTCCCCCTTATATTGTCATCTTAAAATTGTTAAATAGCATTAAAACATTTTAAAGTATTCCCTTTTTTTTGTATTCTTGTTAGTAAAGCTTACATCAATTATCCATGTCGTTATCTGTTAACTAACCAACTATGAAGTGGTTCTCCCTTTTATTGTTATTCTTCAATAGTGTTATCTGGAGCGAGAGCAAAGCCCAGCGATTGATCTATGATGAAAATATTCCTGTCGAAAAGATCCGCGTGGTGTTGGAACAGACACAAGGCGGAACGGTTTCCGAAATGTTGAGCGACTTGGAATACATTCCGTTGCAGACATCTAAAGGCGATCTGATAGACTACATTTCCGATATGGCCTTTCTTGAAGACCGGGTAGGCATTGTGACTTCTTCCAGCAGTGGCGGACAGTTTTATCTTTTTTCATTGGACGGGAAGCTGTTGAATAAAATCAGCAGAATAGATGGTTTTAAACCGGAACACAAGGAGAATAAAGCGATGTTCTATAACATCACTGCGGAAGACGGGAAGTTTGTACTGTCAAATCATCCCTTCAAGGCAACTGTTGATATTGACGGAAATGTATTGGATACGATCACAACAAAGCGAACTGTCGTAGAAAGAGAAGACGGACAACGCGTTCGAGGGCAGTTAAGTATTAGCCCTGATTCCACCTATTATTATTACGGCACTTTGTACAACGATAAGCGAAAACGCCAGGACGTGCTGACCTTGAATGATAGCGTATTGATCCAATACAACCCGCAGGATACCAACCGAGCCCAGGTTTCTCTGGCACCGGACGGCTTTTCCAAACTGAGGGATGGTAAGGCTTATTTAACCGTGATCCAAAAAACAATGATATTCGAGTTGGGGACGCATGGCATGGAAAGGGTGTATGATATTGTCTTTCCACTTCGGAACACCATTCCCGAAGAAGAACCGCTGAAACACGAAAACTGGGAAACTTTTTATAAATATTTGCAAGCGAATCATATTAAAGTGATCGGGATAGGAAACATAATGCGTTACCAAGACTATCTGATCTTTCAGGTGATGAGGCTACAAAATCCCATGTGGCTGGCCTATAACTTGCAAACGAAGGAAACATACGGACTGAGTAACATTATACCCGACACATCCAACGATTATCTTCCTTTTTTCGATTTTAACAACCTGTTTGTAGAAGACGATTATATATATTCCTTTATCTATCCAAACCACCTCATGTTGGGTAAAAATAAATCGCTGGACGAAAGGCACACGATGAGCAAAGCAACTGCTGATCTTGCGAAATACAATAATCCCATACTGGTCCGATTCAAATTAAAATAGAAATCCGTTCCCCACCATGATCTTTCGCTATCTTTTACTTATGTTTCTTTTCTGTGTCGGTACCGGAATGCTCTGCGCCCAGACAAAGCTCCAAGGCGTAATCATTGATTCCACCCACAACAACATCTTGCGCAATGTGTCTGTATCGGTCTACGAAAAAGGCAAAACAACCGTGGAAAAGGTGGCCTTGACAGATGACTATGGTAAATTTGTCCTTGAAGATGTCGTGGCCGGGAAACCAATACTGATCGCATTTTCGTATGTCGGTTATCAAAAGATTGTTCGCGAGTTTATGCTCAAACAGCATGAAAAAAAGGACTTTGGCCATATTCACATGCCCTTCGTGGCTACAGAGATCGAAGCGGTGGAAGTAATGCCCCCGGTACGGATGAACGGCGACACCCTCGAGTTCAACGCGGATGCATTTCAACTGGACACGAATGCGGTGGTCGAAGACCTGTTGCGCAAGCTTCCCGGTCTGGTCGTATGGGGAGATGGTGCCGTGACCTACAATGGCCGGGAAATTCCCAATGTGCTGGTCAACGGCAAGCCGTTCTTTGGAAATGATATGTCCATTGCCTTGCAAAATATCCAAAAAGATGCCGTCAAAAAGATACAGGTGTATGACAGACGAAGTCAGGAAAAGCAACGGGAAGATCCGGATGATAAAAAATATGAAATGAACATCGTGCTGAAAGATGGTCGGGAAAAGATGTATTTTGGCAATGCGGGAGCTGGTGTGGGTACAGACGACCGCTACTTCGGGCAACTGAATTTTAACCTGTCGACAGGCAAATCACAGTCTACCGTAGCATATTCGATCAATAATGTGAATAAAAACCTCAACAGTATCGATCAATTGCTCCAAAACACAACTTACAAAGGCGTGGGCATCAATGCGGATTTTGATTCGGACTTTCTTCGGTCGGGTATCCTGAACCAACATGTGCTCGGCGCCCGGTATCAATATGACGCGCTGGGCACCAATGAGGTCGGTAAGCAAAATATTTTCAAGGCAGATATCACAACACGTTGGGACAAAACGGTAAATACAAACGAATCTTCCACCCAGCTGTTGGATGCCGCAGACGGGCAACGCAATGCTCGGGAATTCAGGTCAGGCGCTGAAGCACACAATGCAATCCGAAATGCCTCTGCGAATTACAACAACACCGTAGGGAAAATCGGCAAAAGACCTATAAGCATCCGCACAACGCTCTCCCTGAACAACTATGAAAACGAAAATGTGTCCAATACCTTGACCGAAAATTACTTGGTCAATAACAGGTCAAGCAATGAATTGCTCAATACAAACCATAGCCGAGTCAATGGCGCAGATGTAATCGCTAATTTTGAGTTATATAGCAAAGCCGGGCGCGGGATGACTATTCATAATTCGAAGGAGTATTCTTTTTGGGATCAGGTGACCTACACTGTCGGCATGCGGGCAAATGTGTCACAAAGTCAAAACGACAATACCCAAAAGGGGGATTATATTGATTATAACGATGCCGCGTTGAATAGGTTGCATAACCGGAATTATGATGAGTCCAAAGATTCACGTCACTTACGTATCGATCTTAAAATTAGGGAACCTAAATTGGGGTTTACCCTCTCCAATAATCTGATTTTTTATGGTACAACGACCGACAATACCGTTCTGGATAAAGACGGGACAAACGCCAGTCCGAACACAAGTTTGTCACACATGTCAGATTATAAGCAGGTAAGATACGAGCCCACGATTGAATATCAACGCAACTTATGGAACAAGAACCTATACGGTAGGGCTTATTCTAATCTGAACCTACAAACAGAATTGGGCATGCGTTTTTATCGTGATGCCAACACTTCTACATTGGATTACAGGAATCTGAATCTGACGTACAACACCTTTTTACCGTTATTGGGGCTAAATTATACACACTCCAAGCAAAATTCGTTTTATTCTTCCGTGTCGCTCAACTATCGATACAACGAGGAATATCCTTCCCTGGATCGTATGCGGCCGATATATGACGATATCAATCCAGCTTACCGCTACTATGGCACGGACAAGCTTTTGGATAAGACAGGTATACATCAGGTAAGCTTGACCGGTAATTATAACCAACAACGCCAGTATGGTTATACTTTTAGGTTTAATCTTTCCTACCACAATTACAGGCAGGGTTTAACCGATAGCATCGTGTATGCCGAGAAGCAGCAACAGGCTTATGTCGTGCAGATCAAAGAACCGATGGGCCTATATTCTGGAAATTTTAATATAGGCAAACCTTATCTAATAGGCAAAGACCAAACCTTAAACGTAAGGTTAGACGGCAGTATAGGTTGGGGAAACAAATACCAATATATAGGGGACAAGTTGCAGGAGATGTTGAACAACAACCAAAATATCGGACTCAACTTCTACTATACCGTGCTGGATAAATACCAGGTGGGTTGGACCAATTATCTGAACCGGTATGAGCGGTACAATAAGCTCGATGGCGCTAATTCAAATAATTACACCTCATATAGTTGGAATTCAGGGTTAAGCATGTCGTACGCTCTGACCAAAAAATGGTCCGTCAATACGAACGCTACAGGACGATACAATAAGTCCGGAAGCTTTACAGATGATGCGCTGATCTGGAATGCCAACACGACCTACCGCATGATGAAAGGTAATAACCTGGAAATCAAGGTTGCGGCCTATGATTTATTGCGACAGAATAAAGGCGTATATTTTACTAACGGTCTTACCGAATTCACGACCGGCTACCGCAATATCCTTACGCAGTATTATATGCTTTCGGTATCCTATTATCCAAGAAAATTTGGATTTAAGAGGTAGAGAT
>JBEBRE010000151.1:0-6154 GCA_040394995.1 Sphingobacterium wenxiniae | reverse complement strand
GCAACCTGATCAATCTCCACAACCGTAGGATCATCAGGATCCGTTGTGTCCGGATCGTCGGAAGGAATATCTTCAATTGGTATACCGTTCGGAGGCGTTACCGTCGCGAAGGCTTGATTCTCTACGTGACCAGCGTCAATATTTTCCTGTGTAAGTGTATACTCCGCTGTGCCGATAGCTATTTTACCCACTGCAAGGAAAGAACCAACACCTGTTTCCCAGTCAACATTATCAACCTTCCAACTGATCGTTCCAACCTTGTCATCTGTGATCACAATATCATTTAGTGCTACAACACCTAAATTGCGCAGCTCAAAAATATACGTAATTTTATCTCCTGCTTTAACCGGATCAGATAGTTCATCCGTATCAGCAACCTTGGTGAAGGCAAAGTCCACCACACCCAGATTTACTGTACTTTCATTATTGTCCTCCTCTGGATCAACAAGATCAGAAGTTACCGTCGCTGTATTACTGATATTATCGACTTTCTTCACTATTGCTGTAAATGTGACCGTCTGATCAGCCCCATTCGCAAGGTTTCCAACAGACCAGGTTAAAGTGCCAGCAGGACTCTGTACACCACCATTATTAACCGTACCAATTTCAAAAGCTTCGGTATCCACTACATCTGTAATCACCACACCTGTCGCGTCATCCGGGCCATTATTCGTCACTGTTAAAGTAAAAGTAACCGTTTCTCCAAGTTGTGGAGAAGGATTATCTACTGTTTTCCCCATCTGTAGATCAGCATAAGGTGCAACAGTAATCGCAATATTCCGAATATTATTACAAGGGTATGACCCTGACAGGGGATCAGATTCGCTACACTCAAAGTAAGGATCTGTGGGCGGTGTACCTGGATCCGGATTTGTCGCATCGGGATCGGTTACGTCATTTGGACGTAGAATAGTTGCCTCTGCTATATTTGAACCAGAAACTACATCACTCGTTACCTTAACCGGGAAAATATAGGTTACCTCACATCCGTTGTTCAAATTCAATGTAGACTCATATCGTTTTGTCGCAGGGTTATAAGTTACCACAACAGCCTCCGTTCCTCCTGCACCACAGTCAGATGCAAATTGAATCGTACCATCTTCATCCGGAACAAAACCCAATGGTGGCACAAAAGTAAAAGGTGCTCCTGTTATATCGCTATTTCCATCGCCAGGCTCTCCATTTTTAACTTTAACGGTATATACCACTGTTTCGCCAACTTGTATTGCCCCCGTCTTATTATGACTGATATCTTCGATTTTCAGGTCGGCTATTTTGACATCTATTTCGGTATTTATAGTCTTGGCTTCTCCCCGAATAAATGTCCAGGTATCCAATGTTAATACATCTCCAAAACTATTGGAAAACTTATGGCCGTTAACGCTACTTCGGATACCAATACTATTCGTTGGTGAAAGGTGACTATTGTTTTTTGGAACAGGGGCGCCGTTGGTTTTTGTAATATCCGAATCATCCCAATACACAGTATCCGAAAGAACCGTATTAAGATTGCTATTATCTAAGCGTTCGATGATAATTCCGTCGATATTATTTTCTACATCAAAATAAGGGAAATGGACTTCCGCGCCCTGCATGCGAACCGTAATTATCGCAGGCACATTTCCTTGAGGGAGAGGCATATCATCCCCATCTTTACCATCCCAGAAAATTTCATTGTTACCAACGCTTGCCACCCCCCGTATCTCACGGGTTTCAAAAGCAGCAGGGCTCTCATCACTTTTAATTTCAACTATATATTGCCCCTGTGCGTCTGCCGTAAAACCAATATAACCACCTTTGTTACTAACCTGGCCCACTGTGCCATCGACACCTTTGATCTGTAAATCCTGCACATTAGGAAGTACAGGTGTTCTTTTCAACCAGGTATCTCCGCCCGGAACAGCTCCGGAGGCTTCGGTAGGCAGGTCTGAAGCAGGCAAGGTATAAAACATCTTATGAGTAATGTTAATCTCGGTATCCGCAAGATTCGGATCGTGAATATTATACCCTAAGTCAGCAATACCGTTTGGCGTCGAAGCGTTCACACTTTTATAAACCGATTGCTTGGTATTGATGTCTGTAACCCCGTTGTTATTCACAAAAAAAGTGTACAATTGCCCGTTCATTCCATTCTGAGCGGTTCGATAGATATACCCATCTTTGGTCAGCACATAAACTTTAGCATAGACTCTATAATTGGACGCATTAGCGGTAAAATTAAAAACATTCGTCCATACCCGGCCAGCAACAAACTCATCGTCATCAGGCTTAAAAACAGACACATCCCAGGCAGACACATTTGTCGTTGATGTTCCGGAAGACCAATCGCCATTCGCTAATCCCGCTGTCGTGCTATGACTATTCCCCCCACGAAAGCTCACCTGATAAATTCCTGTTGTAGGAACGGTATAATACAGCGGAACATATTGATTGCCTACCGCGCCTGCCCCGGGCTTAGCTGGCCCGGCCAGCTCCGCTGCACGGTTGGGGATATTTCCTGCGGCACCGATAGTGGGCGTTACGTCTACTCCTGAGGGACTATACAGGTAAATCCGCTTCGTACCCGAGGGGTCCTGTGAATTCGATGCCAGTGTAATGATTTCTCCAGCCTGTGCATACACGTAATGTATACCCTGGTTAGGAAACGGAAAACTTGCAGATGGCTGAGCATTGCTGCTAGACAGCATCGCTCTATGCCCTTGGATACCGTTCGGATACAAATCCTTCGATCCATCTGCCAAGACAGGTATTGTCGCCATCAAGCTGAGTAGCATAGTGCATACGAGGGTCAAGTGTCGAGCAATAGGCCAATCCCTTGCCGATCTTATAAAAAAACTGCTTTTTCTTTTCGCTTTCTTACGTTCAAACGTTGTGCCTAGTAAGCACCTTGATACGGCTTGTTTGATAGCTTTTCGCATATACAAAATAGTTAATAACTTCATGTCTGCTCTATATTTTAAAGATTGATCAGAATATTCTTCTTCCTCAAAAAGTATTTGTCAGTATTAAATAAATAAGCAACGTACAAATAGTCCCCCCATCCCATGAGCGATGAAAAAACGCTATGTCCATAAAAAAGGCTTTGCCTACCTGAAATAATCCCAAAGGCATTTACACACGCCATACATCTTGTAATTCTTCACGAACGATTTGAAAAACAGGTTGGCATACAATACACTACGCATCGGACGAACCATTGCATTCCGGTGACATACGTGTAACCTTTCCTGAGTATTGTCCTTCTTTTGGCGTTATGACGGTCGCCATGCGTATATTGACGACCTAACACACAAACGATTACCGCACTATACACGCCCTTATTTGTTGTTGGAAATTAGGGTATCGAGGCAGTAGGACTTATTTTTCAAAGCATCGGCAAAAAAAAGAAAAGATTGTTAAAAAACGTTAAAGACGCATTTCTCTTACCAATAATTAGGTATATACAGAATACATATACCTAATTATTGGTATAATCAATTAATTTATATGCAATTATCAACTACAAAAACAAAGCTTATTCCTACATTTGCAACACAATCTAATGAAACTATACCGTTACCATAACAAGTATTATAGACATGAGTAAGGCCAGCCATGCTGTCATATTGGACGACCATCAGCTATTTGTGGATTCGTTTTCGTTGTTATTGGAAAAATATAAGCTTTTCGGACAAATCCATTCCTTTTATGCGACCGATGATCTCACTGATTTTTTGATTCAATGGGGCAGGAAAGAAATTTATATTTTTCTGGATTATTACCTCCGGGAAAAAAACGGACTTTCGCTGGTACCCGAAATCAAACGGCTCAACAAAAATGCACACATTATTTTTGTCACCAGTGCCATGTCGCCCACGGTTTTGCAAAATATTCTGCTCTCCAAGCCACATGCCGTTATCAGCAAATCCTGTGACTTGGCAACCTTGTTCGAATGCATAAAACATGTTGGCGAGAAGGAGCCTTTTTTGGATGTGCACATCCGGAAAATACTGGAAGAGCAAGTAGAAAAAGTGACGAACTTTACACCGAGAGAGCTGGAATTGCTAGGCTACTTTGCCAAGGGGATGAGCATAGCGGAAACGGCTGACCGGATTTCGCTGAGCAAGCACACCATCATCACCCATCGGCGAAAAATGATGGCCAAATCCAATTGCCACTCGATTGGACAGCTGGTGAAATATGCGCAGGACCATGAACTTATTTAAATATTTCGGACTCCTCTAAACACCTAACCCATGCATGCAACAAAGCTTTCTCCTATTCTGGCGATCATTTTTGGCCTTTTGTTAGGCAACAGCGTCCAGGGTCAATCGTCCTTCGCCGACTCCGTACAGGCAATTTATAAGCAGTACGAAAAAAGGCACATAACCGTCAATGAGTATCTGAATCGAACAGGAAAAATGCTCGACAAACAATTTGCACAAGGCGTGCTCTTTGAACGAGAGGAGCTCATTCGTATACTCGAACCGTACAGACAGTTGGCTTGGCGTGCAGATTCCCTTGCCCCCTACCGTATCAATTATTATATCAACCTCAGCAACAATGCCAATTACGCCAACCGGGAAGGTGAAAGCGTATATTTCCTGGAGAAGGCCGAGAAAGAGATCAATATGCATTATCAGCAACGGGGTCTGATGGTGGCCGGTAGAAAATGCAACACGTATCTGGATAAACGCAATTACCATAAAGTAATCGACACGTACAAAGAAGTAGCAGACTATCTCCAGGAGTTTCCGGTACTCATTCGGGAGAAAGCCGTTAATCGCAACATCGGGCTAAGCTATATCAATGTCATCAATCCTGTGGTGGCCGCCTATGTAGAATTGCGCGACACGGCACAGGTAGAGGCCACCATTAAACTGGCAGAAGACATCCATCGCGAACTGGCAAAGGTCATCCATCCCCACAGCCAAAATATGATGACGGTCAACTTCTATCAGCATTACTTGTATTTCCATCAATATTTCACCTTGTTGAACAGACGTGAAGAAAGTAGCCGGGCACTGGAAAACATGACGAATGTTCTATATGGCCCGGACCGTTCAGCCGATGCCATTATCGGTAACCTGCTCCCAACACTCTATACGGCCAAGACAGATTTTTTTCTGCATTACGGATTAAATGATAGCGCGGCCTATTATATTGACAAGCTCAAAGGCGATGCCGTCGATTTTGGCAATCACTATTATACCATCAACCGTTTGGAGGCCAATCTATTGGCCAACAAGGGGCAATACCAACAGGCATACGAATCGGCCATGCTGGCCGCACACCACATCGATTCAATACAGGGTGTGCTGGTCAATGACATCGATGAGATGCTGTATGCACACACTGCTGCAGAAGAGAACAGGGCGCTCCTCGTGGAAGCCGAAGAAAAGGAGAGACAACGCAATATATGGATTGCAACGATTTCCGTTTTATCTCTTTTGGGATTTTGCTTATTTTACCTCTATAACAGAAGAAAACACAAAAAGACGCAACGACAGCTTGCCAAATTGAACCAAGAGGCTAATCTTCAAGTTGCCGTCCTGCAGGAAATCAAAACAAGCATCCGGACCGAAGAGCAACAAAAACTTGCCCAAGATCTCCACGACAACCTGGCTGGAACCCTGGTAGCGATCAAACACAATATCACCTATATCGACGATGGTTCGCTCAACCCTTCTCAACAGGAGAACATGCAGCTTATTTCGTCCCTATTGGATCGGGCATACGAACAGACACGCACCAAAAGCCATCACCTGCACGAAGAGGGCATCATACAACAGGAAGATGTATATATTGAGCATCTGCACAAGCTGATACAAACGGCCTTGCCATCCAGCCGATATGAAACACTTATCGAAATTGACAAGGGAACGCTTGTCGGAACATCTATTGATTTGCGCATAAATATTCTCCGGATGATACAGGAGATATTGACCAACATCATCAAGCACGCGCAAGCCCAAAAAGTGCATTTAGCAATATACAAGGAAATCAATCTCCTATACATACATATTGAAAACGATGGAAAAAGCTTTGACCCGGATAAGGTTTCTACGGTGAAAACGCTGGGGCTACACTCTATTCGGGAAAGGCTGAAAAGTATGAAAGGCTCGATAGAGATCGTACCTAAAGGTATCGGCACGGAGACAACGATCTGTATTCC
>JBEBRE010000150.1:0-6175 GCA_040394995.1 Sphingobacterium wenxiniae | reverse complement strand
GCCCTTGCTCGATGCGGCGCCTACATTTGCCCTTGGTGTAGCGGTCAGACCCATTGTATTGGGAATGCTTGATCTCGTCATCAAGATATTGTTTCTTCTTTCCGTGAAATATTCTGTAATGATGTTCAGCTCATTCCACAAGCCTAATTCAAGCGCAAAATTTTGCTTATACGATTTTTCCCAAGATATGTATGGATTGGCGTATCGGTTAATCGTGATGCCATTGTAGGCTGTGTTATATTCCTGTCCGAAAACAGCTCGCCTGCCAGCATCATCCATATTTACTTCGGAGAGATAAAAGAAACGGTCATTAGCTGTGCCAATCTGGTCGTTCCCGATTAAACCATACGTATAGCGTAGCTTCAAATTACTAACAATGGGCTGTAGCTCTTCCCAAAATTTTTCGTTGGATATGAGCCATGCAACACCCCCCGATGGAAAAAAGCCGAAACGGTTATTTTTATCAAAACGTTCGCTTCCGTTATATCCAAAGTTAAATTCGGCAAAGTAGCGCTGATCATAAGAATAGGTTGACCTCCCCGCCAAACCTATATTTCGGCTTGGTAGTGACAATTGCAACGAGCCTGCGTTGGCGTTCAACGTCTCCCGTGCTTGAAACACCAGCATATTGCTGATATTATGCTTTCCGAAATCGAGCGCATGGTTTAGGCTTCCTTCAAAATAAAACGACGAATACTGTTCTCTCTCCCCTGGCAATTCTCCGTAGCCTAAATATTCAGTACCAATAGAAGTTTCTACTAATTTGTAATCGCCTGTTAGCCTGTTGTAGCTACTGATTTCATGATAAAACGGCACATATGCCCTATTGACAGCAAATTGTGATAAACGACTGACATTCAGCATTCCTCTTCCGGTCAACCCTTTGGTAATGAAATTCAAATCCTGCTTCAATTCTAACTGAGCCAATATCTGCGAGCGCGACTTCTCTTTGTAACCGCGAACCATTTCTGCATAGGGGTTGATCTTGCTGTTATTGTAGTTGCCGAACAAAATATGTTGTGCATATTGGAAATCTTCATCTATAGGATAATAAGCAGGGAAAAGCACTGGATTGGAGTGTACCATTAAATTATACATCTCGGTTCCTCCGCGCATGGGACCCTTGTAATCTTCAAAATTGGCACTCAAACGTACAATCAGTTCCGTGGTACTGGTGAGATTAATATTCACATTCGAGCGCAAATCGTAATTGTTAATGGCGATGTTGTTATTGAAATTGTTGCGTTTGTCTACGTTAAGGATACCATTGTCCCGATTGAATGAGCCGGCAACATAGTAACGCGCAACTCCACCACCTCCGCTGACATTCACATTGCTGCGCTGATTCATCGTATAATCCTTAAATAGCATTTTCTTCCAATCGTTTGCGGGATAAATGATCGGGTATGCACCTGCTTCGGTCATTTCAATTTTTTCCTGTGAATACGGCGTCACACCCAAGGGATCCCTAGTGAGAATCGCTTCGTTATGCATTTTCATATACGTCACCGGATCGGCAACATCAACCGTCCGCGTGGGAGCCGACATGGAATTTTCGAAACGGACAGAAAATTTTGCAGGACCTTCTTTCCCCTGCTTGGTCGTTACCAAAATGACCCCATTTGCACCACGGGAACCGTACAAAGCTGTGGCAGTAGCATCTTTCAGTATCGAAAAACTGGCGATGTCGTCGGGGCGGAGGCGAGCAAGATCATTTGGCGATAGCTCTATACCGTCAATTAAGATTAAAGGATTGGTGTTTGTCCCAAAAGTGGTTATTCCTCTCACAAAAAAATCGGCGTTGTCTTGTCCTGGTTCTCCACTACGTTGATACGCTATGATACCCGCTGCCTGCCCTGCCAATGCCGTGGTTAGGTTGCTGGAAGGCACTTTCAGGTTCTCGGGACTGACGGAAGTGACCGAGCTGACCATCTCCCGCCGCTTTTGCGTACCGAAGCCAACCACGACAACATCTTCTACTAATTCGGATGATAACTCGAGTAACACATTGATTTCCCGTCGTTTGTCCACATTCACTTCTTGGGTCGTATATCCTACCATTTTAAACAGCAGAACGGCACCTTCCGGAACCTGTAGCACATACCGCCCGTTCTGGTCTGTCGTTGTCGCCATATTTGTCTGATTTTTTACCGATACAGTCACACCGATGAGAGGGTTTCCGAGTGTATCGGTGACGAGTCCTTGAACAGTAGACTGTTGCTCTGGTAAACCTTTCTCATTGGGTATGCCGAATGGCGCAGTTGATAGCACTGATGCATCTACTCGAAAAGAAAAGAATACTATACAGCAAAAAAAAGTGGTGATTTTCAAATATGATAAAAATCTACTAATAGGGATACATACGTGTATGTTTCTCCCAGAAAGAAAAAGAAAAAAATCCATATTTTTTGTGATTTTGATTAGCTATTATTAATACATAACCTATAAAGGCCTCGCAAAGCTTTGATAGATGTTAAGAAGGCCGTTTCGTTCAGTTTTAAATTGTTTATGTCATAATTGTTCTTCTATCGATTTATAATTGTGTGCATACTGTTAAACTCAAGCAACTTAATTTTATGAGGTTTAAACTAGTAGTCTGTCTTCTATGGTCAGCTGTGAAGGCTAAAAGTTAACTTCAAATTAATGGAATAACTTACAAAACACTATCCTGTAGTGTGCTGTAACGAAGTAGCACTTCGCAACAGTATTCATTTTTCTGCAAAAAAATAGGTTTATAATAAAGCTCCATCCTGTTCTATCATGTATTGTTCTTTTTTTGAAGGGACTTAATGTGTAGATTTACAAATGGAGGAAAGACTGGTTTCGCTCATGGAGAATTGTCTTGACAATACAGTGCAGGATGGTTAATATTCAAAAAAGACTATTTTTGAAAAATATGCTATTGGTCAGTTTGCTAATAAACCTATTACGCGGGAGGCACTCTTTCGAGTCAATTATGACCGCAAATAAATATTCAAATTGATATATGATAACGCTTAGTTACGTTTCGATGATTTACTTCAGGAAGATGATTGTTATCAACCTTTTGGTTTTCGGGTGGATTGTCCCCTTGGTTGCTCAATCCATCCAGATCCAAAATCTCGCCGTAGATCATTTGTTGCACCCTGATTTACAAATTGTCCATGGCTATCCTGTTGTCGGTGTTCAAAATGGCAGAGGAGAAAAGCCTCTCATTCATCATCAGCGCCCCACATTGGGGTGGGAATTGCACAGTACGCAACAAGGTGCCGTACAATCCGCTTACCGCATCCTCGTATCGGATCAGCCGGATAGCTTGGAAAATGACAGGGGTAATATCTGGGATTCGGGAAAAGTACTGTCGGATGAATCTTCCAATGTATCCTATCAAGGGCAAGCTTTGCAACCTCATACCACCTATTATTGGAAAGTAATGGTGTGGGATGCGGAAAATATACCTTCAACATGGTCTCCGGTACAGCTGTTTTCAACAGCAGGAGAATTACGCGAATACCAAACCTCCTTTTATCCGTTGGTAAAGACAGATGAAACTCCTCAGCAAATGAATACCTTAGGGAATATAAGCGCCATTGATTTTGGAAAAGCCGCCTTTGGTCAATTAAGGCTAACACTATATGCCTCTGGGATAGCTGACTCTGTAACTGTTAGGTTGGGAGAAGCCATCAATACAGACGGCACCATTAATCGTCAACCGGGCGGAACAATTCGCTATGCCGCGTATCAAATACCTCTAAAACGTGGTCAGCACACGTATCAAATACACTTTCGGGCAGATAGGAGAAATACCGGTCCTCAGGCTATCAAAATGCCGGATTATATCGGTGAAGTCCTACCTTTTAGGTATGTCGAAATCGAAGGATACAAAGGGAAACTCAAAAAAACAGACATCGTCAGATCGGCTGTACATTATCCTTTTGACGATGATGCTTCTCGCTTCGAGAGTTCGGATTCAATATTGAATGCCGTTTGGGAGTTGTGCAAATACAGCATAAAAGCCACATCATTTGCTGGTATCTATGTGGATGGTGACCGTGAACGCATCCCTTACGAAGCTGATGCTTATATCAATCAGTTATGCCATTATGCTGTGGACAAAGAATATAGTATGGCTCGTCGTTCGCATGAATACCTCCTCCATCATGCCACTTGGCCTACGGAGTGGATTTTACAATCCGTATTGATGGCTTACAACGACTACCTATATACCGGTGACCTTCGCTCGGTAAAGCATTTTTATGACGACGTAAGAGCAAAACTGTTATTGCCTTTGAGGGATAAAAATGGTCTATTGAGTACCCAAACAGGTAAGCAGACTCCCGAGCTTATGAAAAGTATTCACTATGGTGGTGAATCACTCCGGGATATTGTGGATTGGCCCCACACCGGTGCTTTTGGAATGAGTGGGAATGGAGAAACCGATGGTTTTGTATTTACCGACTATAACGCTGTGGTGAATGCATTTCATTATAAAGCATTGACCGATATGGCTGAGATGGCTACAGCGCTTGGAAAGATTAACGATGCAGCACTTTTCCGTGAAAAGGCAACGGAAACCTACCATGCTTTCCAATCATTGCTTTGGGACAAACGTCAAAAAGTGTATCGGGACGGCGTGGGCACAGAACACGCTTCCTTACATACCAACATGATGGCGCTGGCCTTTGGTCTCGTTCCGGAGAAAGATATCAATGATGTTATGAGATTCGTACGCTCCCGAGGCATGGCCTGTAGTGTATATGGTAGCCAGTTTTTGATGGATGCGTTATATCATGCTGAAGATGATGCCTATGCGTTGTCATTGCTGACGTCGCAAACCGATAGGAGCTGGTACAATATGATTCATAGTGGCAGTACCATCACGATGGAAGCTTGGGATAATAAATTCAAACCTAATCAAGACTGGAACCATGCTTGGGGAGCGGTGCCTGCCAATATCATCCCTCGCAAATTGATGGGAATTGAGCCGATCGAACCCGGTTGGAAAGTATTCCGCGTAAAACCCCAATTGGGATCGCTTGAATGGGCGAATATAAAAACACCTACGATAAAAGGAACGATCGAGCTCTCGTGCAAGCAAGATGATGCAAGTTATCACATGGAGCTGTATGTTCCCGCAAATTCGACGGCAATGGTAGAACTCCCTGTCCGTAAACGCAAAAAAATTAGTGTAACCGTGAATGGAGAGTCAGTAAAACCACTCAAATCCTTCCGTGGAGGATATGTATTACCGGCTCTTCAAGGAGGTAAGTATATCATTGAAGTACTTTTTTAGAACAGTTAGCAATTGATGAAAGATTTAGTATATTAATGAGTAGTTTTGTGTATCCCCATGATTAATTATGACGAATAAGGTTTCAGAACTTCTTAAAACAATCCAAATCGCTGATTTTTCATCCACACCTAAATATCAGCAATTAGTGGATGCGGTCAAAGATGGAATCAAGAATAAAGCGATACATGTAGGCGATATGTTGCCTTCCATCAATGAATTGAGCATGTACTTGGACATTTCTCGGGATACTGTCGAGAAGGGGTACAAACTGCTCAAAAGTCAAGAGATCATATCCTCTACACCTGGTAAGGGGTATTTTATTGCCAAAGCTGATGTACAAAACCGACAAAAGATAGCCTTATTTTTGAACAAGCTCAGTGCGCACAAGAAAATCGTATATGACGCCCTCGCCACAGCACTTGGAGATGAGGCTTCGCTGGACCTCTTTGTCTACAACAGTGACATTATCTACCTCAAAACCCTATTTCTCAACCTGACGAAACAATACGACCATTATGTTGTATTTCCCCACTTCAAGGAGGGACGAGATCGTGCTCCGGAAGTATTGAGCTTGATCCCTAAAGAGAAACTGATGTTGTTAGGAACGCTCGTAAAGGATATGGGCAACAATTTCCCTGCTGTTTACGAAAACTACGAAAAAGATATCTACGAAGCGTTGGAAAAGGCGGTAGAGCCTTTGGCCAAATACAGTACGTTGAAACTGGTGTTCCCCGATTACAGTGATTATCCAAAGGCAATCATAAAGGGATTCTATAAATTTTGTCATCAGTATGCTTTTAACCATTCGCTAGTCTCGGAATTGAAAAAGGAAAAAATAGAGAAAGGCACTTGCTATATCAATCTGGCCGAGGACGATCTTGTCAAGTTGTTGGACAAGATTAT
>JBEBRE010000149.1:0-6194 GCA_040394995.1 Sphingobacterium wenxiniae | reverse complement strand
TAATTGATTTAAGATCATGTCTATAATAAGATTCTAATACCCCACTGGCGCGAGGTCTTAGTGGCCTAAGGTTGACTTGTGCCGAATTGCTAGCACAGGTGATGCTTCGCTTAACACTTGCGGGGGTATTGGGGGAATATATTGCAGATGTTTTTGTTCATGCTGACGATAGGAAGCATCTTACTATATTGCGAACAGATTATTCACTTTGTTCAGCATGAACAAAAGAGGGCGATACTTTATGTCAATCTCTTCTGTTAAAATTTGTTAATCCGCAGGTTTTCACAACATATATATGTAGTTTTAGTACACCAATAACGTGTTTTATGAGAAACTACGATAAAGCGAACAATCTTTTCGGCGGGCTTTGCGCCATCATTGCTACAACAGTTTATATCCTCACCGCCGACAGGTTCAACAGCTGGTGGGATACGGGCGAGTTCATTGCCTCGGCCTACAAGTTGCAAATCGTCCACCAGCCGGGTGCTCCCTTGTTTCTGATGATACAAAACGTATTCTCCAATTTTGCTTTGGGCGACGTGTCAAAAATTGCTTTTTGGATGAATATCGGTTCAGCAGTATGTAGCGGATTGACGATTCTATTCCTTTTTTGGACCATCACGGCCCTCACCCGAAAAGTTCTTCTACGTAGGGACGAACAAGCTACTACCTGGACAACTACCCAGATTATGCTCTCCGGCATCATTGGTGCATTGGCTTATAGTTTTACGGATACCTTCTGGTATTCCGCTGTAGAATCGGAGGTATATGCCATGTCGTCGCTTTGCACCGCTGTGGTGTTTTGGCTCATCCTGAAATGGGAGCACCGTGCCGACGATCCAGATGCCTACCGTTGGCTCATCCTAATCGCCTACGTCATGGGGCTCTCCATCGGAGTGCACTTATTGAACTTACTGACCATTCCGGCGATAGCGTTGGTCATTTATTTTCGGAAAAATCCACAGATCACTGGAAAAGGCATTGCTAAAGCTTTGATTGTCGGAATTGCCGTATTGGCCTTCGTGCTATGGGGCGTTATTCAATATTCCATCCGTTTGGCGGCCGGGTTTGATGTGTTTTTTGTGAATCAGCTGGGATGGGGTTTTGGATCGGGAATTGTCTTTTTCTTCCTGCTCCTGATTGGAGGATTGGTTTGGGGCATACGGTATAGTGTGATACGGATGAAACCCATCTTAAACATTAGTCTGCTCAGTCTCAGCTTTATTTGTTTTGGCTATCTGTCTTTTGCCATGATTGCCATTCGTGCACATGCAGATCCACCATTGAACAACAACTCACCTGACAATGTATACTCCTTCTTGGGCTATCTTAACCGTGAGCAATATGTAAAGGAACCCTTGCTAAAGGGACAAACTTTTGATGCCCAGGTAACGGGTATCAAGCAAACCGAAACCTATAAAAAAGGAGACAACAAGTATGAAAAGATGAATGGCCGCTCCGAATACACCTATGACAAGGAAACATTGTTTCCTAGGTTATTCAGTGAAAAACACGCGGACTATTATCGGGCGTATTTAGGTTTATCTGCAAACGAAAAGCCCACGTTCTCCGATAACTTAAGCTTTTTCTTCAAGTATCAATTGGGGAACATGTATGGCCGCTATTTCTTCTGGAATTTTGCCGGACGGCAAAACGACGAGCAAAACTATGGTGGCTATAGCGACGGGAATTGGATTTCAGGCGTAAAAGCGGTAGACAATGCCTTGGTTGGTGGCCAAAATGATTTACCTGAATCCATGCATGCCAACCCAAGCCGGAATGTGTATTACTTCCTACCGCTACTTATCGGTGTGATGGGATTGGTTTGGCACTTCCGCAAGGACAGGCGATTTGCCACTATTGTCGCATTGCTATTCTTCTTTACAGGAGCTGCCATCGTCATCTACCTCAACCAAACACCCATGCAACCACGGGAGCGGGATTACGCCTATGCCGGTTCGTTTTACGCGTTCTCCATTTGGATAGGTCTGGGCGTGATGGGATTTGTTGATTTACTGCGCCGTAAGGCCAGCCTGCGTACATCGGTCATTACCTCGGGCATGCTATGCCTATTTGCGGCGCCTGTACTCCTGATTTCGGAAAATTGGGATGATCACGACCGTTCTGAAAGGTCTTTGGCCCGGGATATGGCTTACAATTATCTTGTTTCCTGCGAACCCAATGCCATCCTATTTACCTATGCAGACAACGATACGTTCCCGCTATGGTACCTGCAGGAAGTCGAAGGTGTGCGTACAGATGTGCGCATTGTGAATTTGAGCTATCTGCAGTCGCATTGGTACGTGCGCCAACTCAACAACCAGGTGAATGATGCTGCCCCAGTAAGGTTGACTTTTGACACTTCCAAGCTCGCAGAAGGCATTCGCGAATACATACCTTTCATGGACCGGGGTATTGAAGAATACGTCAATGTGGATACCTTGTTGGAGTTTATGCTATCCGATAATCCGACCAACCAAGTAGAAATGCAAAACGGTGAGCGCATGAACTATCTGCCGGCGAAGAATATCCAAATGGCTGTGGATAAAGAGGCAGTGATAGCCCATAAAGTGGTGCCTGCGGCATGGGCAGACCACGTCGTAGATAAGATGCAATGGCAATATCCGCAAAACTATGTGTCGCGCGCCGAACTCAGCTTGATGGCCATCGTATTGGCGAATAATTGGCAAAGGCCCATCTATTTTACCAACTATACGCCCACGAACCTTATGGCAGGATTAAGCAAGTATATTGTGGACGAGGGAATTGTCCGCAAGTTGATGCCGGTAGCGCTACCGGAACATCCAGAAGGAGAATTGATGGCCAATACGGAGAAGCTGTACCAAAACGCGGCACAACATTTTAGGTGGGGAACATACGGTACTGCAAACTTTGTAGATGTGGACTCCCGCCGTTTGATGGAGAATTTCATCTATCCGGATGTCTACGTGCAGACTACGCAGTTGTTAAAGCAACAGGGCGATATGGAAAAAGCAAAAGCGGTAGCATTGAAAGCGGTGGAAATTCTACCCAAAAGAACATACAGCCTCAACGAGGCGCTGACGTATACCGATATTGTCGATACCCTGTACAAGACAGAAGAAATCGAATTGGCCAATCAGGTCGTGAAGCGCAACGTGGGTCTTGTGAAAGATTACTTGGACTATTCGGAATCGTTGGTGCGGGATAAACCCGAGGCGATCGATGTGCGGAAAGTCCGCTATTCTTTAGCAGCGTTGGAAATGTACAACACGATTTTGCAGAGCACCAACCAAAAAGAGCTGTATGCGCAGGTGAACAAGACATTTACCCACTATCGGGATAAATATGTTGGGGAATAAGCTGTTAGTGGTTGAACGCAACCAAAATCGGTCATTGCTGTGTTATATATTTATAACTCCATTTCTGTGATAATGTTGCGAACCTACGGCTCGCTTTATTTACTTTATGCTGTTATAATCTACAAACTTTTGCTCCTACAGAGCATGTATTGCTGAAATATTAAAAAAATCCCGTAGAGCCAGTCCCGACTTGTCGGGAGATTAAACGTTTATAGAAAAAGAACAAACAATACATACTGCGCCGTAGAGCCTGTTCCGATGAAAATCGGAATGCAGAACATAGAACACAACAACCTTGGGGGCAGAAGCGAAATATTTTATTTTAAACAACCTCTTTTCGGACGCGGCTAAGGGTGGATTGTGTGATGCCCAAGAAAGAAGCAATATATTTGAGTGGCACGCGTTGCAAAACCTGTGGTTGCGCTCTTAGCAGGTTGAGGTAGCGCTGTTTTGCGGAAAGTGTCCGTAGTTGATGCGCCTTAAGCTCACTTCGCATATAGTATTGTTCGGTCAACACGCGTCCCACCTTATTGAACGTTTCGTATTGCTGATAGAGCATCTGTAAATGCTCATAGGACAACGCGACCGAAACGGAGTCTTCCAAGGCTTCTATTCCCTCAAAAGAAGGTTGTTGGGCAAAAAAGCTGTGGACTGCAATCGCCAAATCATTTTCAAACAACAGCCAAGAAGTGCTTTGGCTACCATCTGTTTCCATGGTATATATCCTTAATCCACCACTTACGATAAAATAAATGGATTTGCAGACCCTGCCCATATCCAAGAGCTGTTCACCTTTTTTGATAGTGCATATTCGACTATGCATCGCTATGGCATCTACCAACGATGGCGACAGCGGTACTATGGATTGAAAAAGCCGTATAACGGCATCAATACCGTATTCTTTCGGTTCTTGGGGAGCTTGCATATAATCAGGCATTGTTCCTTTTCCCTAAAAATAAGAATAAAAGTTGTATATCAAGTCCTCCTATTCGCTTAGCTTACCAATTGTCCAACGCTTCGCGAACAGCATGTCGTATTTTCTTATCCATACTTTTTTCAAATGTCTTTAGTTCTTCCAATGCTTTGTCTCCTTTTATCTTTGCCAGCGCTTCGACAAAAGCTTCGCAATGATGCTCGCTTTGTTTTCTTGCTTCGCGACAAATCTTAATAATCAAATCGACCGATGCCGTGTCTTGTAGTCTTCCCAAAGCTAATGCCGAAGTTTCGGTTTTCATATCCCAAAATTTTTCCTCCACGAGCGCAGATTGAAAAATCGCTTTATGTCGTTCTTGCGGGAAAGTCGCCAAATATTCCAATGCCTTCGTTTCCCATGAATTATTCGGGTTGCTTTCATACATCTGCTCGTAAAAAGCATGCAAGGTATCGTTCTTTTGATAAATGGCAATATCCGTTAGTGCCGGAGTTGGCCTATCTGTGCTTTTAATCAAATCGGGGAGTCGTCGTCCCAATGTTTCAGATGGATTCGTCTTCAAAGCCAAGGCTGCTTCATGGCGTATACCGCTGTTTTCATGCGCTAAACAATCCAGTAAAATTTGCGTGGATGCCGCATCATATCGGTGTGCTAAAAAAGGAATAAACCATTGCTTCACTTGATCATTGCAGGATAAGACGACCTGATGGATTTTATCCAAAAATTCATCTCCATATAACAATGTCTTCGGGTTAGCAAATAAATGGAAAGATGAGGCAACAGGTTTTTCCAATAACAAGTCCAAAGCATGATGCACATTTTCAGGCTGTGGAGACGCAATCAGATAATGATAAGTGTCCCGTTGCAGGCTATCCTGCCCGAGACATACATCCAGCAAAAATTGGCCGTCGCGTGGCGTAGGACTTGCCGACAAGGCCCTATAACATGCCGATGTCAAGTTTTCGTTGGCTATATACGGTTCAAGCAGTTCCAGCACATCCGCTATCTGGAATGTTGCCAACAGCTTTATCGCAGCCTCCTTTTTGGATAAGTCGAAGCTGTCCACCGCGTCTCGAATCAACTTCTCCTTTTTCGGTGTGAGGGGTGTGTATTTAAGGAACTCAATAGCCAACAACTGTCGCAACGAATCTGTATGGTACAAGTTCTCCGTGCTAAATTTATCAAAAACTTCAGTAGTCAATCCTAAACTGGGGATGAGATAATGTGCATAAAACATGAATTCCTCATTCTCCCGATGATGATTAACATATGCCCATATACTTTCTACATCATGAGGGGCAAGCACGCTGTGAAAATAAGCAAAGATAAAATACCGATAGTCATTCCGCATCATCCGTTTTTTGATTTCTTGAATATGGGAAACATCGCGGGAAGCATAGATTAAGGTTCCGGCAAGCCGTTGTTTCTTATGGGCTGTATCTGCCAGCAGTGAGCGAACCGCCTGCTGATAAAGAGGCTCTTGTGCAAAACCTTCCAACGGAAAGGTCAGCTGGTTTCTGACAAAAGGAATGTCATTATCATAGGTCGTATCGTGCGGGAATAAAATATCTGTATATTCATTAATAAAGATATCGATATCGGCATAATCTGTATTTTTAAGGTGTCGCAAGTCCTTTTTGAAGGCCGCCGTGTCTTGGCCAAATGCCGCCGAACTAAGGCATAGGTATAGAAAACTTATAATCAGGTGGAGGTTGCCTACTTTCATGTCTCCTAAAGCTTGGTCATAAAGCAAAGATAAGCTATCGGATGGTTAGCGAATTTGACAAAAGGCAAAAAAGGTGCAGGCAGGTAGAGACAGGGCATGCCCTGTCTCTACTTGCCTGCACGCTTCTTTATTTATCCTTTCTTCACTTCTTTGGCCCAACTATCTTTGAGCGTCACTGTCCGGTTAAACACCAAAT
>JBEBRE010000148.1:0-6471 GCA_040394995.1 Sphingobacterium wenxiniae | reverse complement strand
CCTACATGCGCTCCGGCACCGCAATACCTAACAATCGCATACTTTCGGCTATCACTTTTGCGGCAACGGCCGATAAATGCAAACGGAATGTTCTTACAGTTTCATCTTCCGCTTTTAAAATACTTTCCTCATGATAAAACTTGTTATACAGCTTGGCGATTTCATATACATAATTCGCTAAATGGGCCGGGGAAAATTCTTTTGCCGCGGTTTCCAAAGTTGCAGTATAGTTACTCAACGCGTGAATCAAATCCCGTTCATATGCAGATAGTTGTGCCGGGTTAACCAAAGCAACGGACGAGCTATAATTTCCCCTACGTAACACCGATTTGATACGCGCATGCGTATATTGGATAAACGGTCCGGTGTGTCCTTGAAAATCCACAGACTCGTTCGGATCGAACAACAGACGCTTTTTCGGATCAACCTTCAGCAAAAAGTATTTCAATGCCCCCATCCCAATCGTGTCGTATAAGGCGGTTTTCTCCTCTTCCGAAAAATCATCGGTTTTACCCAGCTCTTCGGTACGTGTTTTCGCCGTTTCCAGCATTTCCTGCATCAAATCATCCGCATCTACAACCGTACCTTCGCGTGATTTCATTTTTCCCGATGGCAGGTCGACCATGCCATACGACAAATGGAACAATCCGTCAGCCCATGGTTTGCCCAATTTCTTCAAAATCAAGAACAGCACTTTAAAGTGATAATCCTGCTCATTGCCTACCACATAAATTGATTCGTCCATTTTGAATTCATCGTATTTCAGTTGTGCTGTTCCCAGATCCTGAGTCATATACACCGACGTACCGTCTCCACGCAACACCAGCTTTTGGTCAAGACCTTCGTCCGTTAAATCTATCCAGACAGAGTTATCTTCCTTTTTAAAGAATACACCTTTATCCAACCCTTCCTGAATAATATCCTTCCCCAACAGATAGGTATTCGATTCGTAATAAAACTTATCAAAATCCACTCCTAATTGTTTGTAGGTCTTTTCAAAGCCCTCGTACACCCAACCGTTCATGGTTTTCCATAGCTGGATGACATCCGCATCGTTGGCTTCCCACTTTTGGAGCATTACTTGCGCTTCTTTCATTAGCGGTGCATTTTTCTTGGCCTCCTCCTCTGTTTGTCCTTCAGCTTTCAGCGCGTCAATTTCTTGTTTGTATTCCCTATCAAACACCACGTAATATTTGCCAACCAAATGGTCGCCCTTCATTCCCGAAGATGCAGGTGTTTCACCATTTCCAAACCGCAACCAAGCCAACATGGATTTACAGATATGGATCCCTCTGTCATTCACCAAATTGGCCTTAACAACTTCATATCCGTATGCTTTCAAGATCTCAGCCACCGAATAGCCCAGCAGATTATTGCGGATATGTCCTAAATGCAGAGGTTTGTTGGTGTTGGGCGAACTGTACTCCACCATCAGTTTCCTTCCGTTTGCAGGAAACTTGCCGTAACTATCGGCCAACATTTCTCCATTGACCAGACCGACCCAATAAGCATCAGACAAACTGATATTGAGAAAACCTTTAATGACATTAAAAGCAGCAATATGGGATACATGGCGTTGCAAAAACTCCCCTATTTCGTTACCGGTTTGTTCCGGCGATTTCTTGGAAAAACGTGTTACAGGAAACGTAACGACTGTAATCTGTCCTTCAAATTCCTTGCGCGTTTCCTGCAATGTAATCTGTGATTCGGGAATATCAGCCCCATAAAGCTCTTTTACAGCTTTTACAGTCTGCTCAATTAAAGTCTGTTGAATAGAATTAGCCATGTAATTATTTCGTAATTTTTATAACTTTCTGATAATGAATTGGAAAAATGTAAACCTAAATAGTAAGGTATTCATCATGAAAGTATATCTTTGCCAAAAATAATAAAAAATGCAAAGCTATCAGGAATTTCTTGACTTAAGTGTTGGTTTTCCACAAGACGGGTTCGAAATTATCGACGACGAATTGTATTTCCACGATTTGAATTTAATGGAGATGATAGAGACGTATGGCACCCCCTTGCGTTTTACCTATTTACCTATCGTCAGCAAGAAAATTCAGCAGGCAAAGATTCTTTTTCAGACGGCCATTCTGAAAAACAATTACCGGGGCACATACAAATATTGTTACTGTACGAAGTCTTCGCACTTTAAACATATTGTGGAAGAAGCACTGAAAAACGACATCCACTTGGAAACGTCGTCGGCTTTTGATATGCCCATGATTGATTCGTTGGAACGTGCCGGAACGGTAACAAAAGACATTACCGTAATTTGCAATGGCTTCAAGACGTATCAATACAAGCAGTACATCATTGACATGATTCATGATGGCTTTAAAAACATTGTTCCTGTCTTAGACAACAAGGAAGAATTTAATCTGTATGACGACGAAATAGAGCTGGATGAACCCTGTGCATTAGGCATTCGTATCGCCGCGGAAGAACAACCGGATTCGCAGTTTTATACTTCTCGGTTGGGTATCCGATCAGAGGACGTGATTGACTTTTACAATAGCAAAGTAGCCAATAATCCTAATTTCAAGGTCAAGCTCCTGCATTTCTTTATCAATTCGGGTATTTCTGATACACCTTATTATTGGAACGAGCTGGAAAAATATGTCACGCTCTATTGCAAGTTCAAAAAGGTAAATCCCGATCTAGACACGTTGGACATTGGCGGTGGTATGCCGTTCAAGGATTCCTTAGTACACGATTTCGACTATGAATACATGGTCAATGAAATCGTGAACCGCATCAAGCAGATTTGTGCGCACCATGAGGTGATGGAACCAGATATCATTACCGAATTTGGCAAATATACCGTGGCAGAGGCTTCGGGCATCCTGTATAAAGTGTTGGGCCGCAAACAGCAGAACGATCGTGAAAAATGGTTCATGATCGACGGTTCATTCATCACCAATTTACCGGATGTGTGGGCATTAAACCAAAAATACATCTTATTGCCCATTAACAACTGGGATTCGGAATATGAGCGGGTGAACATCGGCGGTATTACTTGCGATGGGCAGGACTATTATAACCAAGAAGCCCATATGAACTCGGTTTTTATGCCCAAGACACGCAAGGTGCAGTACCTTGGATTCTTCCACACCGGTGCATACCAAGATGTGTTAAGCGGTTATGGTGGCATCCACCACTGTCTGCTCCCCTCACCCAAGCATGTGCTGATTCGCAGGAACCGTGATGAGACATTTAATTTTGAAGTTTTCGGTGAAGAACAAAACTCCAAGCAGGTTATGAAACTATTGGGGTATCAATAAAAAAAGCGCCTTGAAGGCGCTTTTTTTATTGACAATTACATCTTAGCTTCCATCAATTTATCCGTTTTAGATTTAGGCGCCCCTAACTGCATCTTGATGACAAACGCTTTATCCGATTGAAAACCGGATGGCAATTGTACATCATAATATGTGTTTTTATCCAGATCCAGTCCGATGTCCGAATGTTTCACTTCCAATTGCTGCGCATCTATCAGTAATTGTGCATACACCGGTACTTCTTTAGCCTGTTTAGGGATAGCAATCCGCACAATATTGTTAACGGGTCTATTGAAAACCGTTAGATATAAGGTTTCACCCTTTTTTGTGTAATAGCCCAGCTTAGAAGGAGGTAAGTCTGCATGGCGAACACCATACACAGCTTCACCATTGATTTTCATCCAATCGCCAATCTCTTTGGCCAACTTATCCTCACCAGGGTGCATGTTTCCCTGTCCGTCAGGTCCGAAATTCAATACAAAATTACCGTTCATGGAAACAGATTGCATCAGCATATCCAACAGGTCATCGGTGGTTTTAATGTACAATCCCGACCAGTCCTTCATATAGCCCCAACCATTAGGCGGAATGGTCATCACCGCATCCCAATCGTTTCCGTCCAGCCATTCGAATGCTTGTGGCAATTTCCGTTCCCAACCTTGCTCATAGTCACCCAACAACCGGCCGTTGGAATCGAAATGGCGAGCACCGTATTCGTCGTTGCGGAAACGCGAACCAATGATTAAGCCCGGATGTTTTTCGCGCATTTCTTTCTCCAGTTTGTAAGTGAAGTCATAAGCCGATTTCCAAGAAGCATCCCACGTGCCATCAAACCAAAAACCCTTAATTTGGGGATACATATTCAATTGTTCAAGAAGTTGGTTTCTCGTGTATTGCAAAAATTTATCAAACCGCTTCTTTTCCTCTTCAGTTTCCGGCACTTTACCCATATAATCGGGATTGTTCCATTCCAATACCGAAAAATACAAGTACACATCAATCCCTTCAGCGGCGTAAGCATCTACTACTTCTTTTACAATATCCTTTTTGTAGGGCGACTTGGTGATATTATAATCTGAATATTTGGTGGGCCACAATGCAAAACCATCATGGTGCTTCGTCGTAAAAATCATATACTTGGCTCCCATATCCTTCGCCTGCTTTGCCCATTTTTTCGCATCAAAATCCTGCGGATTAAATTGCTTATACAAATTATCATAGATGTTTTTCCAATTTTTAGGTGCATTCGGTCCGCCCCAAGAACGGATCCATTCAGAAGCCGCTGCCCCACCCCTGGCACTCACCCCCTCCCACTCATTGCCTGGGATAGCATACACTCCCCAATGGATGAACTGTCCAAGTCCATAATTCCGAAAAGCCTCCATGTTTTCATCGGTACGGTGTTCAGGTGTGAGGGGTCCGTATTTGATTTCTTTCTGCTCAGTTGGTTTTCGCTTCGGCCCCGTCCATTGTGCATCAACAGTTTGTACCATTGCTCCCAACGAAACCGCTAAAAAAGTGCATTTAAGTATATATTTCATAGTCAACTATTTTATTCAGGATTATCAAGATATTTCTTTGGTATCTGTTGCACACGTGGTTCGGGATTTACGCTTTCAAAAGGATCATAATAATAAATACCTGCTGCTTTGTACAATGTGATATGTTTCTTCAACACCTGTTCGAAAGCAACATAATTCTTACGGTCAGGAGTTGTCCAAGCCGTTTCCGCCAGTGCAGAAATGCGGGGGAACACCATATAGTGCAGTTTCTCAACCGTCGTCACCTGTTCAGTCCACAAATTGCCCTGCACACCCAAAATCTGATTCGGGTACTGTTCTTTCTCCCGTAATTTTGACAGGTCATACTGATATACTCTTTCCAAGGGGTTGAAATCCTTGCCCCATTTACGACCGTAACGGTCCTTCTCATTTTGTACAAAATCAAAGTAGAACGGAATGCGCGGGCAGATAACGGTCGGATAACCGTTATTCAAGGCTAATTCCAATTGTGAAACTTTATCGTGTCGCCACCAATATTGAATGGTCTTATCTTTTGGCAGGCCAGCGTCGGCCATTTCGTCCCAAACCAATAGTTTTGCACCCATAGCATATACCGAATCGGCCATTCGGCGCATAAAATAGCTCTCCACTTCTTTGTTCGTCGTATAGCCTTTTTCTTTTTTGAGTTGCTGGATTGCAGGGTCGTTATTCCAGGCATTGCTGCCAAAAGCCACCTCGTCACCTCCCAAATGCAACATATTGGATGGGAAAAGCACATTAGTTTCCTTTAGAATATTGCTCAAATAACGGTATGTGCCTTCTTTAGCCGGATGAAAGGTAAAATCTGGGTGTTCTTTCGTACCGCCTCCACTAAACTGCGGATAAGCTCTGTTCGCCGCCGTGGCATGTCCGGGCATATCGATTTCGGGGATAACCTCGATAAAGCGTGCGCCGGCATAGGCAACAATTTCCTGTATGTCCTCTTGGGTATAATATTGTGCGGCAGTCAACGGATTGGTGTATGAACCTACACCTCCGATCAAGGCCAAGAAGGGATATTGCTTAATCTCCAAACGCCAAGCAGGCTCGTCTGTTAAATGCCAATGGAATTTATTCAGCTTGTAAAAAGCCATCCAATCCAACAGCTGTTTCACCCTTTCCTTACCGAAAAAGTGCCGTGATTCGTCCAACATAAATCCTCGCCACGAAAATTCCGGTGCATCCACGATTTTCAGATGTGGGATTTTAATGCCGGATTTTGTTTGATGGAAAACCAACAGTTGCAATAGACTGTTCACACCATTGAAAAAACCATTAGGTTGCACAGCTTCAATTTCAACCTGTCCATTAGCAACGGTTAGCATATACCCTTCCTTGCTGTCTTGGAGCGATTTCACCTTTTTAAAAATGACCCTTGCCTTGTTGTCGGTATTTACCGTGCTGTAAATTTGGTATCTGTCTGCCAACGATTTGCGCAGATACTGCACGGTAGAAATATCCACCGCGTCATCATAAACCAGATTTAACGATTTTCCAATGACTAGGCTATCTGTGGCCACAGACACTTCTTGCGGGCGGGGAATGATTCCAATCTGTTGAGCCAAAAGAACATTCATCCCGAAAACCATTGCCACAAGGACACTGAATATACGTATCATTTTCTTACTTCTTAGTTTCTTACTTCT
>JBEBRE010000147.1:0-6583 GCA_040394995.1 Sphingobacterium wenxiniae | reverse complement strand
CTTCCGCGTCGGTATCGACCGATAAGTTTAATCGGTCGACATCCCAAATACCATATCCATCACGGGTATGTAATGCCTGGCCGTTGACCGTGATATCGCCGCGTAGGACAAAAACATACACACCATTGTTGGCGGGATCTTTCAGCGCGTAATCGGTCTGGTGGCCTTTTTCAAAAGTGCCGATATGAAACCAGGCATTTTGATGAATCCATACGCCTTCATCATCTGGATGGGGCGAGAGAATCTGCTCCAATCGGTTTGGTTGGTTCTGGTAATTGCGCTTTATTTGGTCATACCGGGGTTGCACATTGCGCTTGTTGGGAAAGACCCATATTTGCAAAAATGCCGCTGCCTCGTCCGGCAAGTTGTTAAACTCTTCGTGGTATACGCCCGTTCCGGCACTCATCACCTGTATCTCACCGGGCTTGATCACACCTTTATTGCCCATACTGTCTCCGTGCCGCAACTCTCCTTTCAAGGGAATCGAAATGATTTCCATATTGTCGTGCGGATGTGCACCAAAACCCTTACCACCTTCTACACTGTCATCGTTCAGTACGCGCAATGCACCGAAATGCACACGGTCGGGGTTGTAATAGGAAGCAAAACTAAAGGTATGGAAGCTTTTTAACCACCCGTGGTCTGCTTTTCCTCTTGAATCAGCTAAATGTAAGACCGACTTTGCCATCATATATCTCCTTTCTTTGTCATATATACAAAGATACCCATGTCCTATAGGCAAAACATTGATGTAGGATAAGAAGTTGGGTTAAAGCGGTTGCGCAATATATTAAATCGAAGTAAATAAAAATCGAGCGTGGGCTACGTTTAGCGTAGCCCACGTCTCTATATCTTTTTCAGCAAAGGCATACCAAACCCCGGAGCGGCAGGCGGTGTCAATTTGCCGTTTTGTAACTTGTAGCCCGACAGATCCACATCGTCGGATGTGCTCGACACGCCTTCAATGGTCACGGTGTTACCCAGACCGCCGGTTAAATGTGCCGTGTAGTTTGTTTTGAGCAGTGATCCCCATGCATGTGGTGACGCCTGCGTGTCTAATTTTTGCAGTTCGGGCATTAGTTTCCGCCAATTGGTAAAGCCTAAGCCCTCTATGTCCGTCAGATGCACATCGATCAATTTCTTTTCCATCAACTCCCGTAAAAGATTCTGGTCAGGATCAGCCTCTCCATCGGCCAATAAGGTTTTAATCCCCTCGCTGTTTAACCAATTTCGCAGTTTCTCGTACTCTGCCACGGTTTCATGAAAAGGTTCTTCAATCCAGAATAAATTCACCCCTGAAATCCCTTTCATGTATTGGATGAACTCGTCTACCGAAAAACCGTTGTTGCCGTCAACTAAAATTTCGCAATCAGGGAAAGCCTCCGCTACCTTCTTGGTGACTTCGATATCGCGTTGCAACCCTTCTTTAAAAGGCATCCAACGATGTCCCCGACCGATTTTGAGCTTAAATTGCCGATAGCCCAGATTATAGTCATATTGGCATTCCGCCAATATTTTGTCGATACCTCCCGGCTTATGGGCAGGTTCCAGATCATCAAAATAAATCATACCGCTATAGCAATCTGCTATGTGTGGTTTTTCCTGTCCCAATAACGCATATACCGGTTTGTTTAAGATGACTCCCGCAAGATCATGTAAGGCGATATCGAAGGGAATGTGCTTTCCTTGCAATGTGCCTATATTGGTCTGAAACAGTTCGGATACTTTCTTGCCGATGATCTCTTTGGACAAGGCTTCTGCATCTCTTCTGGAACCGCGCAACGATGCCCATCCCGTGGCCCCTTTGTCGGTGCGCAAGATGCAGGTCTCAATCATAGGGCCATAACCGTGCAGATCGAGCCGGGCATTTTTACCCACCAAACGCGGGTACTGCAGACGCACAGAAGAGAAGGTTACGGATTGGAGGACATGGTAAGATAATTCTTTGTCGTCCAATGGCTTTGGCAAAATGGCTGTCAGGGGCATGCCATACAATTTCGCATCCAACATAGCTGTGGATAGGATGCCGATGTTCAAGGCTTTTAAAAAGTGTCTTCTTTCCATATAGGGTTTATTAAGGTTGATGCAATGGTTTAAAGATAATAAATATTTTTAAACCATTAATGCACCCATGTCCAGTCCATTGCCATGGAGATGGCACAATGGTCTGACAAGTCTTCTCCCTGTTGATTGCTGAACAGTGTTTTTTCGACCTTGTATGATTTTGGGGTAAAAACAAGGTGATCGCTATTTCTGAACAAAATCTTATCTATGCTCTCACACCGATCGGTCAACGATAAAATGGGTTTCGCTTGGAAGGACGGATCGACTTTCGGGTAATCGGCATTGTTCATCAAGACAACCCACGCATCCAATGCGCCGATCTGTTCTTTAAAATCGCTTACGTTGTCCCGACCATGGGCATAATGGGCGTTAAAATCACCCATGATCAACAAAGGATTACAGGGCGAATGTTCCTGTATGAAGTTCAGTAATTGAATCAGGTTCTTTTGGCGTGCTTTGCAGGCATTCTTATCGTTTTGAGCTGTGGCATGCAGGTTGTACATATCTACAAACACGTCTTTTGCAAGTTGCACCCTTGAAAATGAGAACCCCTTAGGCGTCAGACAATCCGCTCCGTTGCAGTCTGCCCACGCGACCCGTTCAAAATGCACAATCGGATATTTTGACAAGGTGCTTAGCCCGTCCCCAAACGGTACGCTACCCATATTCACCGTGCGGTACGGGTGGGCATTGTCTTGGTACAGAAACTTATTGTAGTTAAAATCTTCTTGCACATGCACGATATCGAAATGGTTTACCTTTTTTCCGATGCTGGCAATACTAGCAGCACGTGACGTTTTCGCACTGGAGATCAGCTCGGGCAATCCGGCAATGTTATAGGTCAGTAGCTGCAGTTCGCCAGACGTCGCCACAGGCAATTCCACATGTGCAATCGGCGCCATTGTTGCCGCTTGCACGCCCGCTTCCATCTTGGCGCGCAACAGCGCCCAAGCGATAAGGCAAAACAGCGAAAAGAACAGTATACGTACGTTCCATTGCTTTTTGTGGCGCTCGTAGGATAGGTACAGTAACATGAAGCATTACATTTTGTTCCTTCCAAAATTACCCTTGCTATTTAACCCCTTTCCTAAGAAATCTTTACCGTTTCATGTCCTATTTGTTCACAAAACATATCCATTGCTAACACGTTGCTAACCCCTCATTCACAGAAGCATAACGTTCGCTTAGCACGCTGTTTACATACAAAGGCTACTTTTAGCCTATAATGTAGGAGGACTATGAAAAGAGTAGCATTTTTTGCAGAGATCATGACAGAAGACTTTGACGGCGCATCGAGAACCATGTTCCAGCTGATTAACCGTATCGATACATCCAAATTTGATTACCTGTTTGTCTACGGCAGTGGCCCCGACTCGTTTAGCGGTTTCAAATCTTTCAAAGTTCCAACCTTGAACATCCCCATCAACAAAGATTACTGCCTGGCCATTCCACAGCTGGTTCGGTTCAGGCTTGAAAAGGCATTGGACCAGTTTAATCCCGAGGTTATCCATATCTCCACACCCTCTATTTTAGGTTTTTTTGCCTTAAATTATGCAAAAAAAAGAAATATTCCTGTTTTAAGTATCTACCATACGCATTTTATCTCTTATAGCCGCTTTTATCTTCATCGCTTTACATCCTTGATTTACCCAGCCGAACAATGGATAAAAAAAAGAATGAAAAAATTCTACAACAGTTGCGACAAGATATACGTACCCACCGTGGCCATGATAACGGCGCTCAAAGCCATGGGAATAGCAGAAGAGCGCATGTCGCTATGGCAACGGGGCATCGATCGGCAATTGTTCTCCCCATCAAAAGCAGATCAATCATGGATACGGCACATCACCCAAAACGACAAACCCAACATCCTGTTTGCCAGCCGTTTGGTTTGGGAAAAGAACATCCGCACCCTCATCGACATATACGAAGAACTCGAAAGACAAAAAATAGACTGCAATTTCATCGTCATCGGCGATGGGAAAGCACGGGAAGAAGCGCAATATCGGATGCCCAATGCCTATTTCTTGGGCAAAAAAAGCCACGAGGAACTTGCTCGTTTTTATGCTTCTGCCGACATTTTCGTCTTTCCCTCTACCTCCGAAACCTATGGAAACGTCGTCACCGAAGCCATGGCATCGGGGCTTCCCTGTGTCATCGGTAACGAAGGCGGTTCGGCTTCTTTGATCGATCATGGCCACACGGGATTTAAATGTCATGCCTACAACGCAAAAGAATACGTATATTTTATGGCTCGGTTGCTTGAAAATCCAGGTTTGACAGCGGAAATTAAAGAAAATGCCTTAGCCGAAACGGCAAAATTGGACTGGGATAAATTATCACAGCGCTATTTTACCGATATCGACCAGTTGACAGCCATTACACCGGTTGCTTCTCCAACATGGGCATGGGCAAATTAACTTGGCGTTCGCCGATAGTGAAGACCATACTGTTGCTTTTGGTATTGGTCCCAATGGCTGTTTTTATCGCCCAAACCGATTTTGCCGAAGTCGGCAACAAATTAAAGAATGTCGGATACCGATTTTTGTACGTCTTGCTCGTTACATTTATCGCTTACCTGTTCGGTACGTTGTCCTGGTATGTCTGCCTCGGGGTATACCGCAGGAATATCTCCATTTTTCAGCTGTTTGCCATACGGCAGGTGGGCGAAACCATAGGCCTGTATAATCCTACCTCGATTGTGGGGGGCGATTTGCTGAAAAGCGAATTTCTAAAGTACCATCAAATCCCTGTTTCCATTGCGCTAAGCAGTGTCATCACTTCGCGCCTCACCGCTGTTTTATCGCAACTGCTGCTTTTTTGTTTGGCATTGATCTGGTTGCTCCTATCACCATACAGTGTCTATATACTTTCCTTCACCGGCAACTACATCTATCTGTTTTTAGCGCTATTGATCCTCCTTAAGGCCGGCTTCCTCTTTTGGTTGCTCAAAACGGGGAAGGATATGGTGGCGCAACCCGGCACCTCATCGCGACCTAATAAACGTATACAGCGTTTCAAAAGCATGCTGGGAGCGCTGAAAAAAAATATCCGGACAGATATCCCCGCTTTTTGGCAGTCCTATCTCTATGCCGCCGTTCATTGGCTTGTTGGAAGCTTGGAATTTTACCTCATCCTCCGTTTCCTCGGCTATGATCTACCCGTCATGAGCGGGTTACTCTTAGATATGTCGGTCATTGTCCTCAAAAGCTTTGCTGCATTTGTGCCCGGTCAGCTTGGTGTAGAAGAAATGGCCAATAAACTCATGCTGGCCGCCATCGGTCTTTCAGGAGGAACGGTTTGGATCACCGTGTCCATTCTTCGCCGCACCCGTCAGCTCTTATGGATAGTTCTTGGTTTTGTTCTGTTGCTCTTCATAAAAAAAGATTTGCGCTATGCCACAACCTGAAAAGGAAGTCCTGTTTGTCAGCCATAAATATCCACCTGCTACCGGGGGCATGGAAAAACAATCCTACGAGCTCATCAACGGGGCGACCCTATACATAAAGGTGCATACCCTTATATACGATCCGAAAGAGCCCATAATCAGGTTTTTCAGAAAATTGAACAGCCGTATCCTGCAAAAGCTCCAAAAACACCCCCAAATCGGCTTGATACACTTCAATGATGGATTAATCGCCGCCTTGGCTACTTACCACAAAGGCTATGCACATCTCCGAAAAGTGGTTACCCTCCATGGGTTGGATGTGGTCTTTCCCTGGACTTATTTTCAAAAGAAGATCCTGCCCAGGTTTAATGCGTTCGACAAAATCATTGCGGTAAGCGATGCAACCGCTCACGCTGCCTTTGAAAGGGGCATTGCCAAAGAAAAATTGATCGTTATCAACAATGGCGTGGATCAGTATATCGTCCACAAAAGCGTAGCCCCAATGGCTTCTTTATATGCGCAATATCCTGTCCTCCGGCACAGCAAAAACTATTTCATCACCTTGGGGCGCCCCGTCAAACGCAAAGGATTTTCTTGGTTGCTTGAAGAGGTTATTCCAGCATTGGAGGGTGATTTTCAGCTTTTGATGGTTGGTCCTTTTGACCGGAAGGCTGCATGGAGGGAAAAGGTGCTGTCTCTATTACCTCAGCGTTGGTATCGGTTAATTACCCTGTTTTTGGGATTCCCGACCGATCAACGTGACATCCGCAAGCAACTCAAAAGATTGGAACATAGGGCAACGCATCTGGGGAAAGTGCCTTTTGAAGATTTACAGATCCTGCTGCATCATGCCACGGCATTTCTCATGCCCAATATTCCTGTTAAAGGCGATATGGAAGGTTTCGGTTTGGTTTGCCTGGAAGCTTCCCTATCCGGCACCTTGGTAGTGGCGTCGGAACTTGAGGGCATTACAAACGCCATCCATCAACACATCAACGGCATATTGTTGCCTACGCAGCACAGTGAAACTTGGATTGCCCAACTGCAGGCCATTATCCAATCTCCTGAACATCACCGCCAATTGGGGAAGCAGTACCGGCAAAAAACCTTGGAACTGTTCAGCTGGGACAA
>JBEBRE010000146.1:0-6634 GCA_040394995.1 Sphingobacterium wenxiniae | reverse complement strand
GGGCAAATGGGAACACTTTTCATCTCGCGGATAGAAGTCTATATATTTTATCGATTAGCTACACCCCCTTTCTGCAATGTGACCAATATCACTTTATTATTTGATGCGTTACATCTGAATCTTAATTCGCGTAGGTTAATTTTGCCATTAACTATTTAGAAAATCATCCCATGAAAGTCGTGGCCTACAATATAAAAGATTTTGAGAAGGAGCTATTGGCTATAGCCAATGGGAAGATTCATGATTTGACATTGATATCTAATCCTTTGAATTTCAAAACGATACATTATGCTGAAGGAAAAGAGGCCGTGATTGTGTCAGAAGATGATCGGTTGGATGAAGATGTTTTGATTGCATTAAAACAACATGGGATCTCAAAAATTATTACCCGTTCGCTAACAACCGATCACATCGACTTGGAGAAAGCGGAGAGCTTAGGGATGATGATTGCCAATGCACCATATCCCGACCGAACCCCAAGAGGGATAGCCAAACAAACCATCCACAATTTGAATCTGTGGAGCTCAGGACATTGTGTGGGTGATGCTTGTTGTTGTTTGACAACATGTAGCGGGGAGATGAAGCAAAAAACGGAAGGCAAAAATGTTTGATAAGAAATTGATCACAAAATACAATGTCGCGGCACCGCGCTATACCAGCTATCCGACTGTGCCTTTGTGGGAAAATGAGGCATTCAACAGTGAAGATTGGATAAATCGCTTAAAAGCGACTTATTGCGCCTCAAAGGCGGGGGGCATTAGTATCTATGTGCATCTGCCGTTTTGTGAGAGTCTTTGCACCTATTGCGGATGTAATACACGTATCACGAAAAACCATGCGGTGGAAACACCGTACATTGATCGTTTGCTGAAAGAATGGGATATGTACAAATTGGTTATCGGAGAACCTATCCACATTAATGAGATTCATTTTGGTGGTGGCACTCCAACCTTTTTTCAGGCGGAAAATCTACACAGATTGGTCGTGGGATTATTGAATGGCGCAACCCTCTCGGAGACAGCCTCTTTTTCTTTTGAAGCCCATCCTGCCAATACAAGTAAAACGCATTTGCAAACCCTGTATGATTTAGGGTTTAGGCGACTAAGTTTGGGTATACAAGATTTCGATCCTCAGGTACAGTATCTCATCAATCGTCATCAAACAGTAGAAGACGTAGAAAGAGTTATGCAACAGGCCCGGGAGATTGGGTATACTTCCATCAATTTTGATCTCATCTATGGTTTGCCGCTACAGACCAAATCCACGGTACGCGATACTGTCGAGAAATCGCTGGCACTCTCGCCGGATCGAATATCCTTTTATAGCTATGCGCATGTACCTTGGATCAAGCCCGGACAAAGGCGCTTTACGGAGACCGACCTGCCTACGGGGCAGGATAAATTGGACTTATATATGCTGGGTAAAGAGATGATTGAAGCGCAAGGGTATAAAGACGTTGGAATGGATCATTTTGCCCAACCAAACGACGAACTCTTCATTGCATCTGTCCAAGGTACCCTGCATCGGAATTTCATGGGTTATGCCGATCGTTATACGCCGTTATTGATAGGATTGGGCGTTTCCTCGATCAGCGACGCCTGGACGGCCCTTGCACAAAATGTGAAAACAGTAGAAAAATATTATGAAATGATTGACGCAGGTGAGCTTCCTGTGGTGAAAGGGCATTTGCTGACAGAGGAAGATGTGGTGTTGCGACGGTATATACTGGATATGATGTGCAGGGGAAAAGTCGTTTTGATACCGGATTTCCAATGGAATGACGTAATTTTAGAGCGGTTGGAACCGTTGTTGCATGATGGATTGGTAACCATCACAGACAATAGGATAGAAGTGACGTCTTTGGGTAAGTCGTTTTTGCGGAATATCTGCATGGCTTTTGATCAACGTCTGCAGCTTTCCAAGGAACAAAAAATGTTTAGCCAGGCAATTTAAAAGGGTGAATCGGTAAACTGTTTAATTGTTTGACCGGTTTTTATTATAGATTAATTACTGATGCTGGTTGACAACTAGTGCTGTCATACTATAAAAAATACAATGTCGGAAATAGACAATCTGTTAATAGGCAAGAAATGTTACCACTGTGGCGATAAGGTGGAAGAAACCCCTTACGTGTTAGACAATCATACGTTTTGTTGTCTTGGGTGTCAAACCGTCTATCAAGTATTGAATGAAAACAATCTCCAAAGCTATTACAGATACAATAGCCATCCGGGCAAGTCGCAGAAGGCACAAAAAGAGGATCTCGCCTATCTAGACGAACCCAATATCGTCGCCAAATTAGTGGACTACCAAGACGAAGAGATTTCTATCATTACATTTTACGTCCCGGCTATCCACTGTAGTTCGTGTATTTGGCTGTTGGAACATTTGTACAAGTTGCATCCGGGTGTGAAAAGTGCACAGGTGGATTTTATGAAAAAACAGGCCAGTATTACGTTCAGTAACCAAGAGATCTCCCTACGGACATTGGTAGAGTTGTTGCAACAGATTGGCTACGACCCTAAGATTACCCTGCAAGATGTTGTCAAGGCCGGAAAGAAGCTAGACCAAAGCGGTCTTATTGCCAAGATCACGGTTGCCGGATTCTGTTTTGGCAACTCCATGATGATTAGCTTTCCCGAATATTTTGGGATGGCCGCATTCGAAAGCCAATACGCGAATTTCTTCGGATACATGAATTTGGCATTTGGTATTCCCGTATTGCTATACAGTGCTTCGGATTATTTTAAGTCGGCTTGGGCCAGTTTGAGGCAACGGCAGTTGAATCTCGACGTACCTTTGGCGTTAGGAATCTTTGTGCTTTTTTTTCGCTCTGCTTTTGAAATACTGACGCATACAGGGGCCGGTTTTATGGATACGCTGTGCAGTTTGGTGTTTTTTATCCTGATCGGAAAATGGGTGCAGCAACGTACTTACCATCACATTTCTTTTGAACGTGACTACCGTTCGTATTTTCCGGTAGCCGTTACGGTAGTGAAAGATGGCGTGGATAAGCCGACACAGATGGCAGATCTGCGGGTAGGAGATCGGATTTTAGTACGCCACAATGAAATCATTCCGGCAGATGCGATTTTGCTCAAAGGAACGGCATCTATCGACTTCAGTTTCGTAACAGGAGAAAGCAAACCAGTGGAGAAGGTATTGGGAGAGGTCGTTTATGCCGGGGGTCGACAGATGGGAGGGGTTATCGAATTGGAGGTGGTGAAAGCTGTTTCCCAAAGTTACCTCACCAAATTGTGGAATAACGAAAGCTTTAAGTCCTACGAAAAGAAATTTAACACATTTGTGGGATTTATTAGCAAGTATTTTACCATAGGATTGCTTTCTATTGCCCTATTGGCCACAGCTTATTGGATAGCGGGAGGCAATGCCGAGAGAGCATGGATGGCCTTTACGGCGGTGCTGATTATTGCCTGCCCCTGTGCACTGGCGCTGAGTTCACCTTTCACGCTGTCAGCTGCATTGAGCATTTTTGACCGAAACAAGCTATACATTAAGAACACGGCAGCAATTGAACAGATGGCTGCGATTGATACGGTTGTGTTTGACAAGACGGGAACGATTTCTTCCCCCAATGCCTCGACGATGTGCTTTGAAGGAGCTTTGTCCAAAATGGAGCGTGACCTGATTTATTCAGTTTGCCGTAATTCCAATCATCCGTTGAGTAGGGAAATTGCCAAATGGCTGGGTGAATGTACGATACTTTCCCTAGAAGGGTATGAGGAAGTAATAGGGCGCGGGCAAAGGGCCCGATACCAGGATTACGATATTCAGATGGGTAGCTCTTCATTCATAGGCATGCATACATCGGATAGTAAAGGTTCGGTTGTTTACGTCAAAATCAATCAGAATCTCAAAGGTTGCTTTACTTTGGAGCAGTCCTGGCGGGAAGGACTTTCCCAGGTGATCAACTGTTTGAGAGCCTGCCATTACGATTTGCATTTGATCTCCGGAGACAATGAACGTAGGGCGGATGCATTGCGGTTGATCTTCCCTAATCAGTCCCATTTGCTTTTTAACCAAAATCCGGGAGACAAGCTAGAGAAGATAGGACAATGGCAATTGGCTGGCAGAAGAGTATGCATGTTGGGCGATGGATTGAACGATGCAGGTGCTCTGCGCAAGGCGGATTTAGGTATTGCTGTTTCAGATGATATCAATAATTTCTCGCCGGGTTGCGATGCAATATTAGACGGAATTTCCTTTGATAAGCTTCCACAATTCTTCGCGTTTAGCAAGGATGCTGTGAAGGTCATTAAGATGAGCTTTGTGATTTCCTTGCTATATAATGTAGTGGGATTGAGTTTTGCTGTGCAGGGAACGATGTCGCCACTGTTTGCGGCTATTTTAATGCCGATCAGTACCATTACCATTATCTCGTTTACGAGCCTGACCACCCGTTGGTTCGCAAAACGGAGGAAGCTGGTATAGTTAGTGAATCGTTTAATGGAGGAATCACGAACAGAGGCATTTTTATGGACTATTTTTAATATATCTGTGTGAAGCTCAAAAAACTTCATGTATATTTGGATAATCTCAATACGCAATACATACTACTCAATACTATAAAATGAGCATTATATTTTTTCTGATTGGCTGCAGTGTTTTGATCGCTTTATTTTTTTTAGGTGCCTTCTTTTGGGCAAATAGAACAGGGCAGCATGAGGATACCTATACGCCGTCTATACGTGTTTTATTTGAGGATGAAACGATAATAGAGGACCGGGAAGAAGAGAAAGATGTTCCAAAGCGTGAAGAGAAAAACTGAATCTAAACTTGTGAAATATTTTCGAGAAATCATTTATATTTAGATTGTTAAACTTAGAAAACATACATTTACGTCTGGTTGAATAAAAAAGATGTGTTACTCGCTGTTTTTGTTGTTGTATACTATAAGACTGCTATGGTTTCGTCGCACAGCTCCTAATACGATAAAAAGACGGCGAACATCATCGATATGGACATCGAAAGGTTCGTGTATCAATCTGCCTTTTTCATTGCCGTTTTCCCATTTTTCTGTATTAGCTGAAGTTAAGAGTATATGCCGTGAATCCCGACCCCGCTGAAGTCGCTTCAATAAACAATGATCATCTGTTTCGAGCACATAATCCTGACCATACACGATGATACTTTTGCTTACTTCCTTGAGAGCAACGATACTTCCAGAATGATATTCAGGGTACATACTATCACCATGCACCCGCATGGCAGCTGTTGCGTCTCGAAACCAGTCACCTGCATCTATATATTCGGCCGGTTCGGTAGCAGGTGAGATAGCCGTTGATGTTTTTCCAGTCGCAATTAACGCGTCATACAGCGGTATTAGATGGATATTCCGTTCTGGGGCTGTTTGTCTCTTCTGTACGTTAATATCTTCTTTGAGTATCGACCCCTTTCCTGTTAATAACCATTCGGAATTAATGTTTATAAACTTGTTAATAATTGATTGGACAATTTCAAACGATACAAGGGGGTACCTGTTGTTACGAGGATCAATACTGAATAGTCGGCTTATACGGGGCTGGCTGATATTTATTTCTCTGCTAAATTTATTTACATTGCCTTTACAGTAAAAATCAATAATCTGTTTAACACGTGCATTTTCAGGAGGAAAGTCCATCTTTCAATTTTAATTTATAAAAGCATTTATATAAAAATTGTTTTATTTAAAAACATGTTTATATATTTGTCATGATGAAAAGAAAAACTTTAGTAGTTATCAAAAAAGAAACTAACAAAGCAATGGACAAAAATAGCAAAAAAAGGAACAGCTACAACCCCGTAGTAATAGACCACTTGGTAGCCAAGTTTGGTTTTTCTAAGACGTACATACGCCAAAGTATTGACGGAACCAAAAAAGGTATCACCTGCGACACCATCAGAAAAGAGTATTTCAAACAGGAAGCTGCTGTAAAGGCTGCGCTTAAATAATCGATGATATGGCAAGGAAAAATAAAACAGAATTCAATGAATGGAAAGATACTGTCCCTATCCGTGAGGTGGTGATTGATGATATCGATGAACCTGTGAACAATACGCAGAGTAAAAGGATTGAGAGGTTTATTAGCACTAATCGTTACCTCTTTTTTTTGCAAGATCACGAATCTTGGTTTGCAAAACCTACTGTATATCAGTTCTTTGTTTCAAGAGAAGCCGGTGGTAAACGAATTCAGAGAGGCCTTCAATTTCATCTTCTATGAAAAAATTCTCGAAACAAGCTCAATTGGAAATAGTTAAAGAGATTCTTTCGTGTGAATTGTTAATGGAGGAAGCGATGGCCAAATATGGGATCAAATCAAAAGCAACAGTGATACGTTGGGTAAAACAACATCGGTCACACGTCCAGGAATTGATTAATATGATGTGGCAGCAGCCCCTTGAAGAAGAAATGCCTGACTTTCAGAAAAAATGGCATACGCAATCTCAAACCATCCACCGTCTGTATACCATCATTGAGCTTCTCGAAAGGTTATATCAGTTGGACAACGAGCTAAAGTCGTTTCCCGATATGTCTATTTCGTTAGTAGACGAATTGAATAGTGTGATGACGAAGGTACAAACGTTAAAAAATAGTATCCATACGAATGGGCTAAAGAAAAAGACAATGTGAATT